>NZ_JAOCDF010000054.1:0-8979 GCF_029840775.1 Empedobacter sp. GD03865 | reverse complement strand
AAAAGCATTCAGATTTGAATGCTTTTTTATTTTGAAATAGTTTAGTTTATATTGATTTATTGCGATCAATAAAAAAGCGTTTGAGGAAATAAACTTCAAACGCTTTTTGCTTTTATACAGATTCCTTTTATAGCTTTGGAATCGCTTCGATCAATTCTTTGGTATAGTTTGTTGTCGGATGCGCATAAACCTTGTCTGCATCGTCCAATTCTTTCATTTCTCCGTGTTGCATCACCAATAACTGATCACTCATGTATTTTACAACAGCCAAATCATGTGAGATAAATATATAGGTAAAACCAAATTCGGTTTTCAAATCATTTAATAAATTCAAAACTTGCGCCTGAACAGAAACATCCAACGCAGAAACAGATTCATCACAAATGATAAATTTAGGATTTAAAGCCAAAGCACGAGCAATCCCGATACGTTGACGTTGCCCACCAGAAAATTCGTGCGGATATTTGTTCAAATCTTGATCTGATAAACCTACTTTTTGTAAAAGAGATGAAGCCGTTTGTAATCGTTCCGATTTATTCTGACCAATTTTATGTACTTGCATTGGCTCCGTAATAATTTGCGCAACGGTTTGTCGAGGATTCAAACTTGAATATGGATCTTGGAAAATAATCTGAATTTCTCTTCTTAATTTACGAATTTCCTCTTTTTTCAGTTTCGTGATATCTATACCATTATAATATATTTCGCCAGCAGTTGGTTTTTCTAATAACAAAACAGTTCTACTCAAAGTTGTTTTTCCAGAACCCGATTCGCCAACCAAGCCCATTGTTTCACCTAGATAAACTTTGAACGAAATATCATCGACAGCTTTTACATTCGGGATTGTAGCGTTTCCAAATAGAGTCGAAGGATAGAAATATTTCTTCAAGTTCTTAACCTCTAAAATTGGAGGATTTGCATAAATTTTTTCGTGAAAAGCTTCGCGTTCTTCTTCTGTATAGATTTCAGTTTTGAAATTTGGATTTCCTAAGAAATCTTTCACCGTAGGTAAACGTTTTGCGCGTTCATCCAATCGAGGTCGACAAGCAATTAAACCTTTTGTATAATTTTCTTTCGGATGATTAAAAATAGTTTCAACATTTCCTTGTTCTACAACATCACCACGAAACATCACCAAAATTTCTTCGCAAACATTTGCAATTACACCCAAATCGTGAGAAATAAACAACATGCTCATGTTATTTTTTTCTTGTAATTCTTTCAATAAATCTAACGTCGCTTTTTGCACCGTAACGTCCAAAGCTGTTGTAGGTTCATCCGCAATCAATAATTTCGGCTCGCAAGAAATCGCCATTGCTATCATTACACGTTGCTTTTGTCCGCCAGATAATTCGTGCGGATAGGCTTTATAAATACGTTCGGGATTTGGTAATTTTACTTGTTCAAAAAGATGAAGAACTTTCTTTTTAGCTTCTTCTTTCGATAAATTTTGATGCAAACGAATCGCTTCTTCCACTTGTTCCCCGCAACGTAAACTTGGATTTAGAGAAGTCATTGGTTCTTGAAAAATCATTCCGATTTCATTTCCTCTTATTTTTTCCAGTTCTTTAGGCGAAAGTTTAAGCAAATCTATCATTTTATCATCTTGACGAAAAAGAATTTCACTTTTGGGATGAATAATTGCATTAGGAGACAATAAACCCATAATTGCCAATGAAGTTAACGACTTTCCTGAGCCAGATTCTCCAACAATTCCTAATGTATCACCTTGTTCTACTTTGAAATTGATGTTATTCAAAACTTGTTTATCTCCAAAAGAAATCGATAAATTTTTGACCTCGATAATATAATGTAAATCTTGCTTTTGCATGGCAAATTGTTGCTTGGTAAATGAAGTGGAAATTTAGTGATTTTTTTAATCATTTTCTCGAATCAATAATTTCTAAGATTTTGTATTTATAAATTTTGTAATTTTGCTACGAATCAAAACGTTGTGATTTTTATTTTTTTTTATTAATTTAGATGTATTGATTTACTGGCTTATAAAAACTTATAACAAGTCAGTTTTTTAAATTCGAAGAATGGATACATACTCCCAGATTTCGACATTGTTTTTAGTCGCTAATCACAATGTCGCCGATGAAATTTCTGTAGCAAAACTTTTGCTTACAATTTTCCTTGTTTTATTAAATGGTTTTTTCGTTGCAGCCGAGTTTGCAATTGTAAAAGTACGTTCGTCACAAATTGAAGTTAATCAAGATATTAACGAAAGAACTTCAAATGCTGCAAAACGAATCGTTAATCATTTAGATTCTTATCTTGCCGCAACACAATTAGGTATTACATTAGCTTCGCTTGGTCTTGGTTGGGTTGGAGAAAGCTCTTTAACACCTGTAATCGTAAAACTTTTTGAAGTAGTTGGTTTAACTTCTCCTTCTTGGACAGCGATTGCGCATAATGTTGCATTCCCAGCAGCTTTCGTTATCATTACTATTTTGCACATTGTTTTTGGTGAGTTAGCGCCGAAATCTATTGCGATTCAGTATCCAACAAAAACTACTTTTACAGTAGCTTGGCCTCTTCGTGCATTTTATTTTGTTTTCAAACCTCTTATTGTTTTAATGAATGGTTTGGCAAATGTAATTCTTCGTGCGATTGGAATTCATCCTATTCATGGAGGTGAAATTCACACAGAAGAAGAGTTGAAAATGATTATTACAGAAAGTTCTGAAGGTGGAGCAATTGAAGAATCTGAGCGTAATTTAATTCAAAATGTGTTTGAGTTTGATGATCGTCGAGTGATGAATATTCAAACATTACGTAAAAATGTTTCTGCAATTAATATTAATACTTCTGTAAAAGATGCGTTAGATTATGCGATTAATGAAGGTTATTCGCGTTATCCTGTTTACGAAGAAGAATTTGATAATATAAAAGGTATCATTTACGCTAAGGATTTAATCAAGCAATTGTTAGAAAATCCAAATCAAACTGAAATTGAAGGATTGTTGCGAGAGCCAATTTTTATCTCAGAAAATGCATTGATTAAGAATGTAATGAAACAATTTCAGAAAAAACATATGCAAATTGCAATTGTAACAAATGAAGTTGGTGAAGTTGCAGGAATTGTTTCGATGGAAGATATTTTGGAGGAGTTGGTTGGAGAAATTCAAGACGAATATGATAACGAAGATCCGATAGTTTCTCGTGTTTCTGAAGGTGTTTATAATATAAATGCACACAACGCGATAAGCGATATTAATCGTTTAGTACCGTTTAGATTCGAAGAAAGCGAACATTATGATACGCTGGCTGGATTGATTTCTGAATGTTATCCTGATAAGGAATTAACGGAAGGAGATTTGATTGATTTGGAAGAATATACAGGAACAATTATCAAAATGTACCGAAATTCTGTTGAGCAAGTACAATTGAAAGTGAAAGATGAATTGATTGAAAACTTCCGCGATGAACCAGATTCAGCAGAAGATGATGAAAATTAATCATTAAATATAAAAACAAAAAAATCCGCTCATTGAGCGGATTTTTTTGTTTTTATATATCTTCTTTTCGTTGTAAAGGTTGATCGTAGCGCATTTTCCTGAAAACATTAATCAAGGTTACAACATCTTTTTCACAATAATCTTTGATGCGTTCAACATTGTTTTCATCGTAATATACACGCGCAACTTGTGAACCATCGATATCATCTTTTGGAGTTGGAATTTCGAAAACATTTGCCAATAAATCTAAGGATGTAAAGTTCTTGTAATCACCAAATTTCCATAATTCCATTGTATCCAAATGCTGAACTTCCCATGGTTTTTTACCAAATAATTGCAAAATAGCTGGAATTTCAATTTGATTAATCATCATTCGGCGAGCGATGTACGGAAAATCAAATTCTTTTCCGTTGTGCGCACATAAAATATGATCAGGCTTGAAAAAGTTTTCAATCAACATTGAATTGAAATCTTCTAACAATTTTTTCTCATCATGTTCATAAAAACTTTTGATGTGAATAAAAGAATCTTTGACCACAATTCCGACCGAAATACAAACTATTTTCCCAAATTCAGCCATAATTCCAGCGCGTTCGTGGTAGAATTCTTCAGGAGAAATCTCGTTATTATTGCGTTGATAAGCTGTTTTCTTTTCCCAAAGAGCTTGTGTTCTTTCAGACAAAAGATTCCAATCATCGGTTTGTGGAACCGTTTCGATGTCTAAAAATAATATTTTACTGTATTGAATTCGTTGGATCATTTTCTTTCACTTTTTGATTAATTCGCATCGCTTCGTCTACCAATCGATAAACATCGCCATCTGCAATTGGACGATTATTTGGCTGATCATTATGCGTTTTTCCAGTTCGAACAACAACTAATTTTTCTGAAGGAATTACAATGATACGTTGTCCCAAATGTCCTAACATTGCATAAAAAGGCGTTTTGTAATTGTAATCCATCCAAACTGAATAACCATAAATTTGTGGTTCATTTGGTCCAAACGCTTTTTTGTTTGGTAAAACCATTTTCTGAACAAATGCTGAATCCAAAATTTGTTTTCCGTACCAATTTCCATCATTCAATAATAATTGTCCAAGTTTGGCAAAATCTCGCGCTGTCGCATTGAAGCAACAATAGGTTTTCTCCATTCCTTTCGGATTATCTTTCGACCATTGAGCATCTAATTCCATACCCATTGGTTGCCAAAATTCTTCTTGAAAATATTGCGATAACGATTTATTTTTCACTGCGCGTTCAATCACAATTCCTAATAATTGCGTGTCACTCGATTGATATTTGAAATGTCCGCCAGGTTGAGAAACAAATTTTCGATCTAACATTTGTTTAACGATATCATCACCATAATACGCTTTAGCAGTAGGATTGAGTGGGAAATAATAATCTTCGTCCCAATCATAACCAGATGTCATCGCAGATAAATCGCCAACGGTACATTCAGCTCCAAATTTATCATCTTTAAATTCAGGAATGAAATCTGTTATTTTTTGATCTAAACCTTTGATATAACCTTGTTCAATCGCTTTTCCCAACATCATTGTTGTGAATGTTTTCGCCATCGAAAAAGAATTGGTAATATCATTTTGCGCATATCCATTAAAATAATATTCGCTCAAAATTTGATTATCTTTTATAATAACCAATCCAGCAGTTCCGAAATCGTTCATCTCCTTTTCGAAGTTAGCTGACAACGGAAATTGATTATAATCTAAATGTTGATGCCAAACTCGCGGTGCACCTGCCAAAATTACATTGTTATCAAAATCTTTGTAATCGTTGATATTTGCAGTGCTTTCACCTTTCATATAGGTTAATTTTACGCCACGAAAAATGTAGTCATTCCCTGTTGCATAAAGAATTAGGATTAATACACAAATGATTATGATGAACCATTTTATTATTTTCCAAAGTATTTTCATTTCAAAAATTTAGAATCTTTTACTAAAATAAGCTTTTACTATTAAATAATGTTAAAATTCTATCATTTCGGAATCATATTTGTTGAGTTATTGTGTATCTTTATACAAGAAAATTAAATCTAAAAAATAAATATTATGGCTTTTGAATTAGCAAAATTACCTTATGCATTTGATGCATTAGAACCTCATATTGACGCAAAAACAATGGAAATTCACCATGACAAACACCATGCTGCGTACACAAATAACTTGAATGCTGCTATTGAAGGAACTGATTTAGCAAATGCTACAATCGAAGAAATTTTAGCAAAAGGAACTGACAAACCAGCTGTTCGTAACAATGGTGGTGGTTTCTACAATCACAATTTATTCTGGGAAATTTTAACTCCAGGTGGTGCTAATCAACCAACTGCAGAAGTTGCTGATGCAATTAACGCTGCTTTTGGATCTTTTGAAGCTTTCAAAGATGAGTTTTCTAAAGCTGCTGCAACACGCTTTGGATCTGGATGGGCTTGGTTAATCGTAAAAGATGGAAAATTAGTTGTAACATCAACTCCAAATCAAGATTCTACTTTGATGCCTGTTGCTGATGTACAAGGATTTCCAGTTTTAGGATTAGATGTTTGGGAACATGCTTATTACTTAAATTACCAAAACCGTCGTCCTGATTATATCGAGGCTTTCTTCTCTGTAATTAACTGGGATAAAGTTGCGGAAAGATTTGCATCTGCAAAATAATAAGGTTTAAAAAAATTAAACAATACAAGACTTGTGTAGAAATACGCAAGTCTTTTTTTATCTTTGGACTATGGGAGTAATTATTTTAGAAAATATAAAAATATATTCGAATCACGGATGTTTAGATGAAGAAGCACGTATTGGTTCTGATTATTTGGTTGATTTGGAAGCGCATGCAGACTTTACGAAAGCAACAGAATCGGATGAATTGGTAGATGCTTTGGATTATGTTTCGTTAAATAAAATTGTGAAGGAAGAAGTAGGTATTCGTTCAAAACTTTTGGAACATGTTTGTAAAAGAGTCTTAGATCGTATAGGTCAAGAACTTACGAATGTTACGTATGCAAAAGTAAAATTATCTAAGCTGAATCCTCCTATTGGTGGGCATGTAGAAAAAGTGAGTGTTATTTTAGAAAAATCGTATTAAACTTTTTTTTTCTGAAATTATTGCTATATTTGCAATCCAAAACAACGGGAATGGTTCCTTGACCGAGAGGCTAGGTAGCGGTCTGCAAAACCGTCCACAGCGGTTCGAATCCGCTAGGAACCTCAAGATTAATTGATGATCAACAAGTTAAAAGACGTTTATGCATATTTTTTGCATAACGTCTTTTTTTATGCTTCAGTTTTATTTTCATAATTTATTATATTTGATGAATAGTAATATGAATCATATTTGGATTGATGTTTAGGAACAATAATTGGCTCATAGCTCTCTTTATGATCTTGTGGAACATCTATCGTAGATTCTCCATATTAGCTTTTAAACGTTTTGAAGTTGTACCATTACGTGCATTTGGATTATCACTTTTCTCATTTTTTGGAATAACCTAAATGTACTTGAAGTTAGCCTTGCAGCATGGCTTCTGATAAATCAGAATGCAATTCTTTTATTTTAAAGAAAAGTCTTGATGATTTTGATATAGGGGAGTATATCTAACAACAATTATTTAATAATTAAAATACAGAATATTCAAAACTCATATTGAATAAAGAAAGACATTTTTTAATCCTCCATTTTTATATAACCTTCGCCATAATTATCAAAAAATAATTTACGATAAGTAGAACCTATTGCAATGGCAACATCATCGATGTACAATGTGTTATAATCAAAAGAAGTGATATGATTTTTGTTGACAATATAGGATTTGCTCACTCTGTAAAAGCTTGTGTTTGGAAGCTTTGTATGCATTGTTTTTAGATTCATCGCGGTTATCAACTTTTGCTTGTCCGTATAAATGATGACATAATCTTTCAAAGCCTCGATATGCGTAATATCCTCAAAATTTAGTTTATGAAATCTTCGGTCTGCTTTGATAAACATAAACTGCTCTGAATTAGATTCAATTGTTGATTTTATGGTGTTATCTGATAATAATTGATGCAATAATTCTGCTTTTGAAATCGCTTTTTTTAGCCGTTCTTGCGAAATAGGTTTCAATAAATAATCTATCGCATCTAACTCGTAGCCATCAATCGCAAACTGTGGATAAGCCGTCGTAAAAATAAATAATGTAATCGTAGGCAATTGTTTTGCGAGTTCGAGACCATTTATGGATGGCATCTCAATATCCAAAAAAACTAAATCGACGTGATTATTTTTAGTAAAATCAAGCGCTTTGGTTGCATTACCAAAACTTCCAATAATTTCAATAGATTCAAAACCATTTAGTTCCTCCGATAATTCCTCACGCGCAAGAGGTTCATCATCAATTATAATACATTTCATAAAGGCAGATTTAAAGTGACAACAAATTCTTTTTCTTTCTTATTTAGCTTCAATTCGTAGTTATCACCATATAAAAGTTCTAATCTTCTTTTGATATTCGTAAGCCCGATTCCTTTATTTTTTGTATCAGAAATTTTAAAATCTGGACAGATAGAATTGCTACATTCAAAATGCAACATAAGATTTGTTATGCTAAAATTAATATTGATATAAGACGCATTATCATTAACATCGACACTATGTTTAACTGCATTTTCGATAAAAACGGTAAATAAGTTTGAAGGAATTAAACGTCGGTTAAGTGATTCCGAATTAATTGTATTGTTGATTTTTACTGTGAAATCGTCCCGTCTTTTTTGCTCTAATTCCAAATAATTGGTAAGAAATAAAATCTCTTGACACAAATTGTTTTTATTGTTTCGATTTTCATACAATTGAAAACGCAGAAATTCTGACAACTTCACAACTGTATTCACAGCTTCTTCGGGATTTTTTCTGATTAGAGCTTTTACACTATTCAAATTATTAAATAAAAAATGAGGATTAATTTGGTTTTTTAATTCCGCTAATTCCATTTTACGCGTTAGTTTTTCTAGTTCGATAATCTTCTCTTTATCAATAATCCAATTCTGCGCTAATCTTGTTGTTGTTGTAATCATGATAAAACTAATCGAAGTAAAAATTCCATAGATTGGCTGTAGCATAAAGAATTCACCTTTTGGAGTATTTAAATGTAGGATATATCGATTGGTTAAAAGTACAATACTTAGGGTTACAATAACTAAACAGATTAAAAGTGAGAAATAGGTCAGGTATTTTCTGTCCAAAAATTTAGGAACCAAATAATAGGTGTTGATGTAAAACATGATGACAAAAAAAGTGTACACGCTAACAAACCAATAAATACGGTCTTCTTTGGGAAATCTGATGTAAAATCCTGAGCAATACAAGAAAATGAAGAAAAATAGTAGAAATATGATTTGCCTAACCAATTTCAATTTCTTGTTCAATAAAAAAGCTATAATTTTCTCCTCCATTTCGATTTATTTAGAGATAGTAATTACTCAAAATATTTAGATTACTAAATTACTTCTTTATAAAAGAC
>NZ_JAOCDF010000053.1:0-9930 GCF_029840775.1 Empedobacter sp. GD03865 | reverse complement strand
TATCTTATGTACTTTATTTTTAGCAAATTTCATAGTTATGACTAATATTACTGTTTATGAGACTCAAATAAAAAATAAATTAGAGGAGATTTTTAAATTACAATACAAGTAATGATAAACAATATAGTTTCAGAGAGTTTAATCAAAATAGTACTTTCAATTTTGTTTCTACTATGTTTGATAGATATGCCATATGGTTTTTATCAATTAATACGCTTTATAGCATTAATAGGTTTTGGAGTACTTGCTTATCAATCTTATCAAAAGGAAAAACAAACAGAATTTGTTATCTATTTGATTTTAGCAGTTTTATTTCAACCAATATTTAAAATTTACTTAGGACGTACAATATGGAATATTATAGATGTTGTAGTTGCTATTGGATTATTATTAAGTATGGTAAAAAAGCAAGTTAAAAATTAGATTGAAGTAAGATTCTAATAAATCATATTAGAGAAACTGATGGAAAATAACAATCCTAATAAAGATGAATACTACTATACTTTGTTTGAATCAGGAAATAAAGGTTTTGTATTAAAAGAAGAATTTGAACCTCAAAAATTTCAATATCAATTAACAGAAGATTTTTTTGATTTATCTGCTCTGGTAGGTGAAAAACTTCATAATGGTATTTCTGAAGAAAAGTTATTAGAAGAAATAGGTTATAGTTTAGTATACAAATTAAACTCTCATAAAGAAGAAATTATATCATTTCCAGAAGGATTTTGCTCTGTATTAGGAACAAGCAAAGATAAAAGTGATAAGAATACAATGTACATAATTGTAACTTCAAAAAAGATTACTGATTTCTCAAACTTACCACGACATACTTCAAGTAGATATACAGTTTTCTTAGGTAGCATAAGAAATGATGAAGGTGAAAAGTTATCAAATGAAATGTTTATGAATTAAAAATAAAAACTATGAAAAGAATTTTATTATTCTGTATAATGCTAATGAGTTCAGCATTATTATTTAATTGCTCAAATGATGATGATTCATCAATAGAAAATACATCAACTCAAAAATTAATAGGTAAATGGTATTTTGAAGACCCCAAAGAAGTAGGTTATACAACAAATAATTCATTTACTTTCTCAAAGGATAAAACAGTTGTTTATTCATATTGGTCTGGAGGTAAAGCAAATGAATTTGACTCAGAAAAAGGTACTTATGAATTGAAAGGTTATGTATTAACAATGACTTTTCCTAAAGGAGTAAGTTTAACATATGTACAAAAAGTAACATATATTAATGATAAAAAGATAGAATTTACTTCAACAGGTAATTCTAATGAACAAGCATATGAAGGAACTTATTATAAAGAGTAAATCTCGGTGTATAATAACTATTTAATATAAAGCCACTCAGTTATGGGAGGTTTTTTCTTTAAAATATAATTGAACACAAATGAACAAAATATACATACCATTTAAAATAGGGATGTATTATGAAGAGGTAGAGTTTGAAGTTGAAGTATTATATGATAGGATTATTGGCTATGATAGTTATCTTTATGTAGGCAACAATTTTAAAGATATTCAAATAGAGTTAATCTTTTATTGGGATATATTAGTGTGTGTATTAATTAAATCAACTAAAGAAATAGAAAGATATAATATTGATGAATATTTGCTAATCAAAAACTATTACATAAAATCAGATATTAAGATTCAGAACTTGGTAGTTAGTTCAATTGTGTCAATGTAGTATTTTTATAACTCCTGGTAAATAATTAGGTGTTTCTATTGGTAAACCATATTAAAGGCATACAATTAGGCATACATAAAAAATATAGATGAAAAAATCTTAGTGATAGTGAGAGATACAGAGAATATTATATAGTCCGGTCCTCGCTACTACAAAGAGAGTTTCTAACAAGAAGCTCTCTTTTTTTATGTCTTTAACTGAGAATTAAGATTGGATAAACTATTTTTGCATCATGAATTTAGAAGAATACAAAAAACAATATAAATCAGATCAAGCGGTTGGTGCAATTGCGATCGAAAATCGCTTAAAAGAAGTTTATGGGACTTTAGAGCCTCGTTTTTATTCGCCTCAAGTGATGTCTTTTCAAGGTGGAGATGATCCAATTGATGGCGTTGCGGTTTTTAATGTGAATGGTTATTATCATTTGGTGAGTTACGGAATGTCGCATTTATACTATTCTGAGGAAAGTGTAGGAGCGGATTTTAGTAAATGGGGATTTGAGTTTTCTTTCCGCGTGAAACCTGTTAAAGATGATAATGGTGAAGATCCTTTTTGGGTAGTTCAATTAATGAATAATTTGGGACGATTCGTGAACGAAACAAAAGTTTGGTTTGATGAATACCAATTTTTACCCTTAGGAGGTCCAATTCGTACAGATTCGGAAACGGATATTGTTGGTTTGGCTTTTATCAAGGATGATGATTTAGATGAAATTGATACGCCTCATGGTAAAGTGATATTTATACAAATGATTGGTTTGAATTCGGAACAATTGAAAAGATTGGAAGAGAATTCAACCAAAGAAGAAATAATGTCAGTGATAGCTGAAATAAAGTCAGTTAATCCAAAATTTGTGTGTGAATTATAGTAGAAATTTTTAAAATAAAACATATTTGCGTTAGCCTATTTCTTAAATTATGTTAAATGTAAAAAACAGATTGTCAGTATTTTAAAATTGGTATTTGTTTTGATTATATCTAAATGTTAGTAGCACTAACAGTAGAATAAATTTTTCATAGGTTAGGTTAATAATTAGTAAAACTAATTATGAAGCACTTCTTCGGAAGTGCTTTTTTAGTATATTTAAGAAGAAAAAATAAAGATGTTTAAAAATTTATTCAACCGAAATAAAAATCAATCAAATAACCAAGAAGAATCAAAAACGATGACTTTTGAAGAAATTATTAATTCAGATAAACCAGTTTTGTTAGATTTTTTTGCAACTTGGTGTGGTCCTTGTCAAATGATGGGGCCAATTTTGCAACAAGTGAAAGAAGAATTGGGAGGTGATGTCAAAATCCTAAAAGTGGATGTTGATAAATATCAAGATTTAGCTGCACGATATCAAGTGCAAGGAGTTCCGACTTTTGCTATTTTCAAAAATGGTGAATTATTATGGAAACAAAGTGGAGCAAGGCCAAAAGAACAATTGGTGGCAGAAATCAAAAAATATATTTAAAAATAGGTTTGCTTTGCAGCCAAAGTCGATTAAAAAATCCGCTCATTGAGCGGATTTTTTTGCTTATGTAAATTTACTTAAAATTAGGTTTTCTTTTCTCTACAAAAGCAGTTGTTCCTTCTTTGAAATCTTCTTCGTCAAATAAATTTCCGAAACTTTCAATTTCAACTTCAAAACCATTGTCTTTATCTGACGCATTAATCGCTCGAATCGCGTGACGAATCGCTACAGAAGAATTTTTTGAAATTTTAGTCGCAATTTCTTTTGCTCGATCAATTAATTCAGCTTGCTCAACAACTTCATTCACTAAACCAATTTCATACGCGCGTTCAGCTGTAAACATATCTGCTGTCATAATTGCCTGCATTGCACGACCTTTTCCAATTAATTTTGGCAAACGTTGCGTTCCTCCATAACCCGGAATCAAACCTAATGTAACCTCTGGTAATCCTAATTTTGCATTGGTTGATGCTATACGAAAATGAGACGCCATCGCTAATTCTAAACCACCTCCTAAAGCAAAACCATTCACTGCGGCGATTACAGGTTTTTTAGAATTTTCAATTTTATCAAAAACATTTTCTTGTCCTTTTGCAGCTAATTGTTCACCTTGACGACCATCAAAACTTGCAAATTCTTTGATATCAGCACCAGCAACGAAAGATTTTTCACCAGAACCTGTTAAAATAATTACTCGAATAGCGGGATCAGAATCTGCGTCTGTAAAAAAGTTTGAAATATCATCTAATAAATCTTTGTTCAATGCATTTAATGCTTGCGGACGATTTAAGGTAACTAATGCAATTTTATTTTCTACTTCAACAATCAGATTGTTATAATTATATTCCATTTTGTTTGTGTTTTTATTATTCACTCAAAAATATCAATTGTTCACTCAACTAAAAAATTTATCAAAAAATAATTTGTACAATTCAAAATCCTTCCTAAATTTGTCCCAATGAAAACATTATTTACAAATAACTGGTGGTGGAATATCGAACAACAAAACGTTGGTTCGTAAGACCTCTATGCAGTTATATGTAGAAAAGGCTTGTCGTAACCGACAAGCCTTTTTTTGTGCTCTAAACCTAAATATTTAACAAATGAATTTAACTTTTAACATACAGAAAGAAACTGTTTTAGCCGATTTAACAACTCCTGTTCAGCTTTATTTGAAATTGCGAGATATTTATCCGAATGCCTTATTATTAGAGAGTTCTGACTATCATTCTAAGACAGATGCTAACTCTTTTATTTGTCTAAATCCGATCGCAACTTTTAAGGTTACAAACGGAATTGTGAATGAAACGTATGCGAATGGAGAAACAAAAGAATATGCGTTGAATGGTCAAGAATTGACAGAGAAATTCAAAAAATTTACAAGTCAGTTTATGATTCAAAATGGAGAAGATTTACTTGTAAATGGTTTATTTGGATACATTGCGTGGGATGCGATTCCACATTTTGAAACAGTAAAATTTTCAGCAAAAGGAAACGAAGCAACGATTCCAGAATTTTCGTATTCGTTCTATCAAAATATTGTGGTGTTCAATCATTTTCACAATGAAATTCAATTCATCGAATTTCAAAATGATGAAATAGATTCTAAATTTTCTGAAATTAAAAGTGTTGTTCATAACAAATCAATTGTTGAATATCCATTTAATGTAGAAAGTGAAATTCAATCGAATTTAACAGATGATGAATTCAAAGAAATGGTGACAAAATGTAAACAATCTTGTTTCCGTGGAGATGTTTTCCAAATTGTTCCTTCTCGTCAATTCAAACAAAAATTTTCGGGTGACGAATTTAATGTTTACCGCATTTTACGCTCTGTAAATCCTTCGCCCTATTTGTTTTATTTCGATTACGGAAATTATAAAATCTTCGGATCTTCACCAGAAGCGCAAATTATCATTAATAATAATCATGCAGAAATTCATCCTATTGCAGGAACAGTTCGCAGAACTGGAAGTCCAACTTTGGACAAAGAATTGACCGAAAAATTAATTGCTGACCCAAAAGAAAATGAAGAGCATGTGATGTTGGTCGATTTGGCTCGCAATGATTTAAGTCGAAATTCTGCTGATGTAAAAGTCGCACAATACAAAGAAATTCAGTATTTCTCGCATGTGATTCACATGGTTTCAAAAGTAACTGCTCAATTGGATCCAAGCGTAAATACGATGAAAGTTTTTGCAGACTCTTTTCCGGCTGGAACACTTTCTGGCGCACCAAAATTCAAAGCAATGGAATTATTAGACGGTTACGAAAATCAAAATCGTGGCGTTTATGGTGGCGGAATTGGATATTTAGGATTCAACGGTGACATCAACATGGCGATTGCGATTCGTACGTTCGTCAGCAAACAAAATACCTTATATTTTCAGGCTGGTGCTGGAGTTGTTTCCAAATCGGTCGAAGAAAATGAATTACAAGAAGTCAATCATAAATTAGGAGCGCTTCGTCGCTCAATAGAAATCGCTCAAAACCTATAAACTATGAAAATTTTAGTTATCGATAATTACGATTCGTTCACCTATAATTTAGTGCATTCATTAAAGAAATTCGCCGATGATATTACCGTTGTTCGCAATGATGGAATTACTTTGGAAGATGTGAATAATTATGATAAAATATTACTTTCTCCAGGTCCAGGAGTTCCTGATGAAGCCAATTTATTGAAACCAATCATCGAGAAATATGCTTCAACAAAATCTATTTTTGGCGTTTGTTTAGGACAACAAGCAATTGGAGAAGTTTTTGGAGGGAAATTATTAAATACACAAGAAGTTTTTCACGGAGTTGAATCTAAAATTGAAGTAATAAAAGACGAAGTGTTATTCCAAAATTTACCAAAAAAATTAGAAGTTGGACGTTACCATTCTTGGGTAGTTTCAAATGAAGATTTTCCTGAAGAATTAGAAATTACAGCAGTTGGTCCAAAAGGAGAAGTGATGGCTTTACGTCACAAAACGTATGATGTTCGCGGTGTTCAGTTTCATCCAGAATCTATTTTAACACCACTTGGAGATGAGATGATTAAGAATTGGTTAGAAGCTTAAAACGATGAAAAAATTATTAAATTTATTATTCGAAAATTATACTTTGAGCGAAAATGAAGCCTATCAAATTATGGTGGAAATTTCGGAAGAAAAATATTCGGCTGTCGAATTAGCTTCATTTATGACCATTTTTAATATGCGTAACATTACGTTGGAGGAATTAAAAGGTTATCGCCGAGCTTTGTTAGATTTATGTATCAAAGTTGATTTGCCAAAACAAGCGATTGATGTTGTAGGAACGGGAGGTGATGGGAAAGATACCTTTAATATTTCGACATTAAGTTGTTTTGTTTTGGCTGGAGCTGGCGAGAAAATTATCAAACAAGGAAATTATGGAGCATCGTCTGTGAGCGGTTCTTCGAATATGTTGGATAATTTTGGTTATGAATTTTCTGTTAATCAAGATAAACTAAAACGTGAATTTGAAGAAGTTGGAATTACATTTTTACATGCACCACTTTTTCATCCAGCTTTAGCGAAAGTTGCTCCGATTAGAAAAGGTTTGGCGGTAAAAACATTTTTCAATTTGATGGGACCTTTGGTAAATCCAGTTCAACCAGAATTTCAAAATTTGGGAACATATGATGTCAAAACTGCTCGATTATATCATTATGTGATGCAAAATTCGGGTGTGCAATATTCGATTTCAACTGCCTTGGCTGGTTATGACGAAATTTCGTTGACATCTCCTACAAAAGTGTACAATAATTCGGGTGAATTTGTTTTAGAAAGTAAAGATTTTGGTTTAAGTATTCTTCAACCTGATGAGATAAAAGGCGGAAAATCAATCGAAGAAAATTCTAAAATATTTTTAAGCGTTTTAGAAGGAAATTCAACCAAAGCACAAAAAGAAGTTGTGTTAGCAAACGCTGCTTTAGCGCTTAAAACAATTTATCCAACCAAAGATTTAATCGAATGTGTAGCGATTGCGAACGAAAGTTTAGACAGTAAAAATGCCTTGAATGTATTCCAAAAATTAATGAAACCATGAAAACGATATTAGACGAAATTGTCACGCAAAAACGTGTTGAAATTTTAGAAAAACAGAAAACTCAATCAATAGAAAGTTTTAGAAATTCAGAAAATTTTTTGCTTCCTGTTAAATCTACAAAAGCTTCAATTTTAGATAAATTAAAATCTGGAATTATTGCAGAATTTAAGCGAAAATCACCATCGAAAGGTTTTATTAACAAAGACGCAAATGTAAAAGAAGTTGTTTCCGGTTACGAAAAGTTTGGTGCTTCTGTCGTTTCTGTTTTAACAGATGAGCAATTTTTTGGCGGAAGTTTTGATGATTTAAAACAAGCAAAAGAAGTGTTGAATATTCCTGTTTTGCGTAAAGATTTTATTGTTGATGAATTTCAAGTGTACGAAACAAAAGCGATTGGTGCAGATTTGATGTTATTAATTGCAGAATGTTTAACAAAAGACGAAGTCTATAATTTAGCTAAAACTGCTAAGGGAATTGGATTAGAAGTTTTATTGGAATTACATTCAGAAGATCAATTAGAAAAGGTAAATGAATTCATTGATTTGATTGGAATTAACAATCGTAATTTGAAAAATTTCGAAGTTGATATTGAAAAATCAAAACAAATCTTGAAACAATTACCAACCGATTTAATTAAAGTTGCGGAAAGTGGAATTTCTGATCCTAAAACAGTAAAAGAATTAAGACAAGCTGGATTTCAGGCATTTTTAATTGGTGAAAATTTTATGAAAGCAGATAATCCATCTCAAGCATTTGAGCAATTTGTAAAAGAATCAAAATGAAACGTTTTCAAGTAAAGGTTTGCGGAAATAATAACATCGAAAATTTTAAAGAAATTGCAGCAATCGAACCCGATTATGTAGGCTTTATTTTCTATCCAAAATCAAAAAGATTTGTAGAAGACGAATCTATTTTTGAAGTTTTTCCGAATGCAGAAAAAGTTGGCGTTTTCGTGAATGAATCAGTCGAGAAAATTCTCGAAAAAGTTGAAGAATATAAATTAGATGTTGTCCAATTACATGGTGATGAAACAGCTGACTTTTGTGAAGAATTAATCAATCAAAAACATCAACGATTATTAACTGATGAAAACTTTTTAGACTTTAAAATTTGGAAAGCCGTTGGCATAAAATCGATTGAAGATTTTCAACAATTAACCACTTATCAACAAGTTATTGATAGTTTTGTTTTCGATACAAAATCAAATAATTACGGAGGAACTGGAAAGAAATTTGATTGGCAATTGTTAACAAATTATCAGTTATCAATACCCTTTTTATTAAGTGGCGGAATAACACTTGAAGATGCATTTATCTTGAAAAATTTTCAGCATCCGAAATGTATTGGATTTGATATCAATAGTGGTTTTGAGTCAGCACCAGGAATAAAAAAAACTGACGAAGTAAAACAGTTTATCGATACAATTGATGGACGAATTGAACAAAATTAAAAAAGAAACAAAATGAAATACGAAGTTGACGAAAGAGGTTTTTATGGTGAATTTGGAGGAGCATTTATCCCAGAGTTATTACATCATAATTGTGAAGAATTATCTGAAGCTTTAGCACAATATATCGATACAGACGAATTCAAAAATGAATTTAATTTGTTATTAAAAGATTACGTTGGTCGACCAAGTCCATTGTATTTTGCACCAAATCTTTCAAAAAGATATAACACCAATATTTTATTAAAGCGTGAAGATTTGAATCATACAGGTGCACATAAAATCAATAATGCGATTGGTCAAGCTCTTTTAGCAAAACGAATAGGTAAAACCAAAATTATTGCCGAAACTGGTGCTGGACAACATGGTGTTGCAACTGCTACTGTTTGTGCGTTGATGGGATTAGAATGTATCGTTTTTATGGGAGAAATTGACATTGCTCGTCAAGCACCAAATGTTGCACGAATGAAAATGTTAGGTGCAGAAGTTATTCCAGCAACCTCAGGAAGTAAAACCTTGAAAGATGCAACAAATGAAGCGATTCGTTATTGGATCAATAATCCTGAAACTTTTTACATCATTGGTTCTGTAGTTGGTCCTCATCCTTATCCAGCAATGGTAACGAAATTCCAAGCGATTATTTCAGAAGAAATTAAAGCACAAATGAAAGAGAAATATGGGAAAGAAAATCCTGATTACGTGATTGCTTGTGTTGGTGGCGGAAGTAATGCTGCGGGAGCTTTTTATCATTTTTTAAATGATGATTCTGTCAAATTAATCGCGGTTGAAGCGGCAGGTTTGGGCGTAGAATCTGGAGAAACTGCTGCTACAACTATCAAAGGAACAGAAGGAATTATTCACGGAAGTCGAACATTATTGATGCAAGATAAAGATGGACAAATTGTTGAACCTTATTCAATTTCGGCTGGATTAGATTATCCTGGCGTTGGTCCTTTACATGCGCATTTGTTCAAAACTGGACGTGCTGAATTCTTAAATGCAACAGATGATGAAGCCTTGGAAGCTGCTTTTATGTTGACAAAAGAGGAAGGAATCATTCCTGCATTAGAATCTTCTCACGCTTTAGCTGCTTTAGAAAAAATTAATTTTAAACCGCAAGACATTGTGATTCTGAATCTTTCAGGAAGAGGAGATAAAGATTTAGAAACATATATGAAAGTTTCCGAAAAATATTCTTAAAAATATTTGGTTAATTTTCAAAAATCACCTTACATTTGCACCCACGATAATGAAATCT
>NZ_JAOCDF010000052.1:0-11355 GCF_029840775.1 Empedobacter sp. GD03865 | reverse complement strand
TTGTGGTTATACGTCGCGCTTTAGGCTGAACGCTGTAAGCTTTACGCATCTCCAGACTATGTTTTATAAAAAAAGAAGCTTGCTTTCATCCAACAAGAAGCTTCTTCTTAATAAAAAGGAAGCTTCCTTTATAACTTACAACTCATAAATCGAAAAGCCCCTATTTCCCTCAAGTGGATATTTTAACTTCTACTTCTATTCCTGTAAGTCTTAAATCTTATGTCTTATAAATTATAACTTATCACTCAAAACTTACAACTTACAACCCGCGTTAGGGATAGTAGTGGAAATCCTTTTGGAGGAATTGGTTTTCCTGTAATCACTTCCAATTTTCTTCTACAAAAGATTGCAACGGATAGCCCGACCGAGTGATTTACATTAGCTGTGTTTGTATTATTTTGGTTATTCTATGAATGATATAAAGGAAGGCAAAGAGCGAGGGAACGCCCAAATTTATTATCTTTACTTAAAACCTATATATTATGGAAGAAAATCAGTATGATAATCAATTGTTACCAAAGGAAAGTTGGTTTAAACGTAACTGGAAATGGGTTGTGCCAGTTGGCTGTTTGTCGTTTGTGATTTTATTTTTTGGATTGTTAATTGGTGGTGCTTTTTGGGATTTTAGTAAGATAACTTCGGATAGCGATGTAACGAAACATGCAATTAATATTATTAATCAAAATCCTGAAGTTCAGCAGAAATTGGGTGCGGATGTTAAAACGAACGGAGTTTTTACTGGAAATATTTCTATTACAAATGATACTGGTGAAGCTAACATCTCTGTACCTATAAAAGGAACAAAAGGCTCTGGGACTGCAATTATTGTTGGAGAAAAAGAATTTGATAAATGGAATTATGAAAAGATTGCGGTTCAGGTTGATGAAACTGGAGAAGTGATCGAAATAAATAAAGTAAAAGAAGAAGCTAACGAATGAGTTAGCTTTTTTTGTTTAGCTATTATTGATAAAGATTTAATTGTTTATTCAAAATAATAATTTTACTTTTGATTAACATTTGGTGCGAATTTAACCGTTCGGTAACAGGGAATCAGGTGAAAATCCTGAACAGACCCGCTGCTGTAAGCTCCATATTTTTTAGATACATTATATCCACTGTTTTTAATGGGAAGGATTTCTAAAAAAGGAGTAAGTCAGAAGACCTACCAAAATGATAAATGTTGAATGCTTTCGGGGACTAAAGCGTGAAGTTCAAATTTTGGATAGGTTCGTCCTTTCAATACTTCTTCATACACTCTCGTTAGCAACAATTGATTATTGCTAAATGAGAAATCTGAAAACTATAATTATTTGTTGCAGCTTGATTTTGCTTTCATGTCGCATAGCCTCTGCGCAAATTATTCATGATAGTATTTTAGAGTTTCAGCAAGTTAATATTTTAAAAAATAATATAAAAGCCGTTGTTCCTGTTCAGGAATTGAAAGGAGCGGAACTAGAGGCTTTAAATAGCCATTCTGTGGCAGATGCTGTTCGTTTTTTTGCAGGTGTACAAATCAAAGATTACGGAGGAGTTGGAGGTTTAAAAACTATTGATGTTCGTGGGATGGGATCTCAACATGTTGCAGTTTTTTATGATGGAATTCAATTGGGAAATGCGCAGAATGGAATTGTCGATTTAGGAAAATTTTCTTTAGATGACATGGAAATGATTTCTTTATATAATGGTCAAAAAAGTAATATTTTTCAATCAGCGAAAGACTATGCTTCTGCTTCTGCAATTTACCTTCAAACTGTACGTTTTCAAAACAAATGAGACATTTCAGTTAAAAAATTAAGAGAGTGTTTTTTTTATAAATTTATAATTTTTTGTTGAAAATACAATTGCCTTCTTTTAGCGATTGTTTTTTGTTTAATAATTGCTCTTTTTTCCAATATTTTATCTGCTCTTCCGAAATACATATCGGCAGGAGTTAGATTATTCAAAGCCTCATGATATCTACGATTGTTGTAATTTTCGACAAAATGTTCGAGGGCAAAAATTAGTTCCTCAGGATGATAATAATGATCCAGTTTTACCACATTTTTCATTGTTCTATGATAACGTTCAATTTTTCCTTGCGTTTGAGGATGAAGCGGTTTTCCTCGTATATGTTTCATTTTTTGAGTATTTTTCAAATAATCTTTTAATTCATTTGAAACATAACAAGGTCCATTGTCTGACAATAATTTTGGTCTCTGTTTGGTTTTAATTTGAGCCTTTTCAATTGCCTTTTTTACGGTTCTTTTTACATCTTCAGCCTTCATCGAGCTGCACAACTCCCAATGAATAATATAGCGACTGTAATCGTCCAAAATAGTACTCAAATAATACCATCCCCAACCAATAATCTTGAAATATGTAAAATCTGTTTGCCACATTTCATGCACAAAATTGGTTTTGTCGTTGAATTCATTTGCTGCTGAAATTAAGATATGATTGGGTGCAGAAATCAAATCTCTTTGCTTTAATATCCGATAAACGCTCGATTCTGAAATAAAAACACCTAATTCGTCCGTCATTTTAAATGCTAATTCTCTAGCCGATAATTCTGGATAATCTAAGGCTAATTCTACAATCAAATCTTTCTGAGATTCGGGAATACTGTTCCATTTTCGATGAATAGATGGACGTTTTGATTCTAAACCTTCAAATCCATTTTCAAGATAATTAGAATACCATTTGTAAAATGTACTTCTGGAAATACCAAACTCATCCAAAGTCCGTTTAACACCGATTTCTGAACGTGTAACAACTTCAATAATCTCGTATTTTTCACTTGCTGATAATCGCATATATTTCTTGAATTTACCAATTAATCCAATGAGTCCAAGGTTTTTTTTACGATATCATAGCGAACAATTAAATCGGCTACAATCTCCTTTAAACGCATGTTTTCTTTACGTAAATCAGAAACATCATTGCTCGTTGCTTCACGTGTTATATCGCCTGAAAGTCGCTTTTTACCAGCTTCCAAAAACTCTTTATTCCATTTATAGAATTGAGATTGTGAAATCGAATATTTTCGACATAGTTCAGCAACAGAAGTCTCTGCTCGTAAAGCTTCCATTACGATTAATATCTTTTGTTCAGCTGTAAAAATTCTTCGTGTATTATTACGAATATCTTTTACAAATTTTTCTGGAGTTTTCTTTTTAGAATTTGACATAATTAAAGTTAATGTTTTAATGAAAACACTAACTTAATTTTTAGGTCTTAACTGTCCACTTTTTGCTGAAGATTTACAATATACATGGAAACTTGGCAATGAAATTATTGGCAATGAGAAAACTTTAGGTTTTGTTTCTGATAAAGTTGGTGCTTATGATTTAACATTAGAAATTACTTCAGGAGTAACTTCTAAAACGATAAAAACAAAGGTTAATGTTACACAAGAATTATCTACTTACAGTAAATATATTTCTCAAGTCTTTGATTATTTGCCAGCAGTTGGACAATTCACAAATGCTTTACCAGCTTATGTAACAGGAGAAACTCAAGCTGATATGACAGCCAAAGCTGCTAAGGCTTTAGTAGGAGAAAAATCTACAATGATTACACTTGGAGGTTACGGAGGATATGTGGTATTTGGTTTTGACCATACGATTATGAACCAACCAAACAAACGCGATTTTAAAGTTTTAGGAAATGGTTTTGCTGGATCTTCTGAACCTGGAATTGTGATGGTTGCATATGATAAAAATAAAAACGGAAAACCAGATGACGACGAATGGTACGAAATTGCAGGAAGTGAGTACACGAATCCAAATACAATAAAAAATTATAGTATTTCTTATCAAAAACCAACCGAAGAAGATAAAATACCTAATCCTGAATATGTAAAATGGACAGATAATCAAGGAAATTCAGGTTATAAAACTAAAAATTCTTATCATAAACAATCATATTATCCATTGTGGTTTGGTTCGGATCAGTTAAAATTCTCAGGTACACTTTTGGCAAGCAATTATACAGAGAAAAATGGTATTTGGACTGGTAAACAATTGGCTTATGGTTATGTAGACAATGCACCAAATAACAGCGAAGATTCAAATATTGATATTGATTGGGCTGTTGATAAAAATGGAAATCCTGTTAAATTATTAGGAATCGATTTTATCAAAGTTTACACAGCAACAAATCAAGAAGCGGGTTGGTTAGGCGAAATCTCAACAGAAGTTGCAGGTGCTTATGATTTGCATTTATAATTTTTAAATAACATTCTAAATATTTTTATCCGAGGCTGTCATTCATGGATGATGGTTTCGGATTTCTAAAAAAACAATACATGAAGAAATTTTTACTTTCGATTTTTACAATAGTAGCAATTCAAACAAGTTTTGCACAAACAAAAGAATACACAAATGGTGTTTTTATTCTGAATGAAGATTGGTTTGGTCATGCAAATGGATCAATTAATTTTATGAATCCAGATTATTCTATTGATTATAATATTTACAAAACTGCGAATACCAATGAAGAGTTAGGTGTAACGCCTCCTTTTGCAACAATTTATGGTGATAATTTTTTCATTGTTTCAAAACAAGGAAATCGTTTAGTTGTAGCTGATTCGAAAACTTTACAGAAAAAAGCCAGCTTCGAAACAATTGGTGGAGACGGAAGAAGTTTTGTAGGTGTTGATGCTAAAACAGGATATTTAGGAACTTCAAGTGGACTTTATTTGTTTGATATTGAAAACTTGAAATTAGGATCTTTAATTGAAGGTGCTGATAAATTTGGTGCTTTAGCAAATATTATTCGAACTTCTACTTATGTTTTTGCCGTAACTCAAAAGGGTGGAATATTAGTAATTGATCCAAACACTCACAAAATTAAGCAAACGATTGCTGGAAGTTTTATTTCTGTAATACAATCTAAGGATGGAAATGTTTGGGGAGCATTGGCAAATAAATTAGTCAAAATAAATCCTGTTACTTTAGAAACGACAGAAATATCGATTCCAACGAAAACAATTCCGAATACTTGGGGAGCGTGGAATGCTGGAAGTTTTAGTGCTTCAACCCAAGAAAATTCAATTTACTTTTTCCCAGGCGCAGGTTGGTCTGTTAGTCCAACAATTGTAAAATATGATGTGGATAAAAATGAATTCAATGAGAATTTTGCTACAATTCCTGGTCAAGATACAAATCCTAAACAAATGCCTTATGGAGCAGGTTTGCGTGTAGATCCACGAACAGATGAGTTAATCATCATAACTACAACATCTCAATATAATAAGCACTGGATTCATAAATTTGATAATAAAGGAAATTTAACGAAAACAATTCCTTTGACTGATTATTATTGGTTCCAATCTTTACCTGTTTTTCCAGATAATGCGGCACCAATTATCAATGATTTAGAGACAACTTATCAAATTAACACAGCAACAACAATTGATTTGAAAGATAAAGTTTCGGATGTTGATAATTTATCAGCAGCGATTGTAAAAGATTTAGAAATCATCGAGAATAATGAAGTAGCTGAAATTTCGATTAATGATAAGGAAGAATTAGTGATTAATCCATTAAAAAATGGAACAGCTAAAATCAAACTTTCTTTTAATTCGAATGGAAAAGTTGTTTCACAAAACATCACAATTTCATCAGCCGTTTTAGGTACAAATGATTTAGCTAAATCTGCTGTAAATGTTTATCCAAATCCTGTTAATAATGTATTGTTTATTGAAACAAATGAAGCTTCAAAAGCCGAAATTTTCGCTATTACAGGAACTAAAATGACAGAGAAAACACTTCAAAAAGGGAAAAATCAATTAGATGTTTCCTCTTTACCAAAAGGTGTTTACATCATAAAAGTTAACAATTCTACTTTCAAGGTAATCAAAAAGTAGTGTGTTATTTATTTGTGGAAAAAAGGTTGAGCATTGCTCAACCTTTTGTTTTTTTTAAATATTGATTCCGTACGTATTTTTTATTTCAGCCATCACAAAAGAGCTGTGTGTACTTCCGATGCTTTCTAAAGCACCCAATTTATTGAAAACAAAATCTTGATATTGTTTCATATCTAGAACTTGTACTTTTAAGATAAAATCATATTCGCCCGAAATATTATAACATTCCACCACTTCATCAATCAACAAAATATCTTCCACAAGTTTATTCCCAATTGTGCGATCATGTTGCTTTAGCTTGATGCTGCAAAAAACCATAAAGCCTTTGTTTAGTTTTTCGGCATCCAAAACTGCTCTATAATTTTTGATATAACCTTGTTGTTCCAACCTTTTTATGCGTTCAAAAACGGGCGAAGGAGATAAATTAACTAAAGCTGCAATGGTTTTTACTGTCAATTTCGAATCTTTTTGTAGAATTCTTAATAATTCTAAATCGGTTTGATCTAATGTTTCCATCCAAATAATATTCTTTTCAATACGATATTTTATCGTTGTTTAAGTGTTTTGTTTTGTAAAATTAATCATATTAAGTGGTATAATCTTATTTTTTCAAGTTTTACAATCGTTTATTTTGTCTTGTTACATTTGTAAAGAAATAAACAATAAATTATTGGGGAATCGTGTGAGAATCACGAGCTGTCGCGCAACTGTGAGTAATGGAAATTACAAGTCAGATTACCAATAGAAACAAAAGATGATACTTTCGCGATTTGAAGTCTGTCTGTCAAAATAGGTTTACTATTTATCAACTCGCGTTTGTGTTTTTTGAACATTAAAAAAACAATCATAATGCAAACACAAATTTTAGGTTATCCAAGAATTGGCGCTAACCGTGAACTAAAAAAAGCCTGCGAAAATTATTGGGCAGGTAAAATTGAACTACAAGCTTTATTGCAAACAAGCCGTACAATTACCAAACAAAATTGGGCGCTGCAACAAGCTGCTGGTATAGATTTAATTCCGTGTAACGACTTTTCTTTTTATGATCAAGTTTTAGATTTTACGTTATCAGTTGGTGCAATTCCAGCGCGTTTCAATACGGTTGCGCTAAATAAAAAGAACACCGAATTAGACTTGTATTTTGCGATGGCAAGAGGCTTTCAAAAAGATAATTTAGATATTACAGCGATGGAAATGACAAAATGGTTTGATACCAATTACCATTATATCGTTCCAGAATTTGTAAAAAATCAAGAATTTAAATATTTCTCAAATTCTATCGTAAACGAATTTATCGCTGCAAAAAAAGAAGGTTTTAATCCAAAAACAGTTTTAATTGGACCAATTACTTATTTATTATTAGGAAAAGAAAAAGAAGAAGGATTTGATCGAATTGATTTAATTCAGAATTTATTGCCAGTTTACTTTGAAATTATTCATGATTTAATCAATCATGGAGCAAATACAATTCAGTTCGACGAACCTTTTTTAGCTTTAGATTTAGACGAAAAATCGAAAACGGCTTATCAAGAAGTTTACAAAAAAATAAGAAAAGAATTTCCTCAACTTACGATTCAGGTCGCAACTTATTTTGATGGATTGAAAGATAATACAGCTTTAGCAATCAATTTACCAATTGATATTTTGCATCTTGATTTGGTTCGAGACGAAAATCAACTTGATGAAATATTGAATCAAGCTCCTTCTCAATTAAAACTTTCTTTAGGTTTAGTTGATGGTAGAAATATTTGGAAAAATGATTTTCAAAAATCACTTTCAACGATAGAAAAAGTTGTGAACAAAATTGGAGAAAAACGAGTTATTATTTCAACATCTTGTTCATTATTACATTCACCTTGTGATTTAGATTTAGAAACAAACGAAAAAAATCTTCCGACTACAATTAAAGATTGGTTTGCATTTGCGAAGCAAAAATTAGAAGAAGTTGCTTTCTTAAAAAATTATTTTTCAAACCCGAATGACGAAAAATTGATTCAACAATATGAAGCGAATCAATTCTCTATTAATAATAGAAAAAATTCTCAATTAATTCATCAAACTCAAGTTAAAGAACGAGTAAATGCAATAAAAGATGAAGATTATAATCGTGCAAATAGTTTTGGAAACCGAAAAATTGTGCAACAAAATGTATTGAATCTTCCTCCTTTTCCTACGACAACAATCGGCTCTTTTCCACAAACGCAAGAGGTGAGAAGTTGGCGTGCGAAGTATAAAAAAGGGGAATTATCTGCCGAAGAATATGATACTTTATTGAAACAAGAAACGAAGCGTACGATAGAATGGCAAGAAGAAATTGGCATTGATGTTTTGGTGCATGGTGAATATGAGCGCAACGATATGGTGGAATATTTTGGTGAAAAATTAGCTGGATTTGTCTTTTCTAAAAATGGTTGGGTTCAGAGTTATGGAACGCGTTGTGTAAAACCACCGATTATTTTTGGTGATGTTTATCGCCCAGTTCCAATGACAGTTTATTGGTCGAAATATGCACAATCTATCACAGAACAAAAAGTAAAAGGAATGTTGACAGGACCGGTTACGATTTTGCAATGGTCTTTTGTTCGCGACGATCAACCAAGATCTACGACGTGTAAACAAATTGCGTTGGCGATTCGTGATGAAGTTTCGGATTTAGAAAAAGCTGGAATTAAAATTATTCAGATTGATGAGCCTGCAATTCGTGAAGGTTTACCATTGAGAAAAGATGAATGGCAAAATTATTTGAAATGGGCTGTTGATTCGTTTAAATTAGCCTCAAGTAATGTCGATGATTCTACGCAAATTCATACGCATATGTGCTATTCAGAATTCAATGATATTATTCAAAATATTGCTGATTTAGATGCGGATGTCATTACAATTGAATGTTCGAGAAGTCAAATGGAATTGTTAAATGCTTTTTCAGATTTCAATTATCCAAATGATATTGGACCTGGAGTTTATGATATTCACTCGCCTCGCGTTCCGTCGAAAGAAGAAATGGTTGATTTGATAGAGAAAGCGGCAAAAGTTATTCCGGCAGATCAATTATGGGTGAATCCTGATTGTGGACTAAAAACGCGTCATTGGGAAGAAACCGAAAAAGCTTTAATTGAAATGGTTGCGGCGACAAAAGAATTAAGAAAAATATATACGCCAAAAGCGATTTAAGCTTAACATCCTACTTTTATGATTTAAGTAGTGTAGTGTTATTTATTTGTGAAGAAAGGTTGAGTAACGCTCAACCTTTTGTGTTTTAATAATAATTTATCGTTCGTTTTACAACATATTTCAATTCTCCATTAGTTGAAATAGAGGCTTTTATCCAATTGTTTTTCGAATCATATTCATACGAAACTTGATAAGAAGTTAAAACAGTTTGTCCATTTCGGAACGATTGTTTTTTAAAGTTGACAATTTCATTTTTCGAATCAAAATCAGCTTGATAGGCTAACGTTTTATTAGCGTCAAATGATTGTAATTTCGAAATATTTCCATTCTCAAAAAACATTATTTTGCTCGAATTTCCAGCAATTTCTTCCTGAAAAATAGGCGTTTCTTTATCATAAATATAATACGATTTTCGTCCTTTTTTTCCATCAAAAGAAGTCATTTCATCCAAAACCAATAAACCATTTTTGTTATACGTCAAATTATTTTCACTAATTGTAGAACCTTCCACTTTTGTCGTGATTTTATTCAATTTATTCGAATAATTAAAAATCGTTTCATAATTAGATTTTGACGATTTCCCTTCGATTTTTTCTGTCAAGTTTATCAACCGATTTTTATTGTCATAAACGAAGTTTTTGTCCGAAGCAACTCGTTTTGGATCTTCACCATTGTTAATAACTGTATTCGTTTGTTTATCAATTAAATTTGAGTTGTTGTAGTCGTAATTAACATAGTTATAAACAGCTAATTTTCCTTGATAATCCAAATAATTTGTTCGCTTTGTTAACAATCCTTTTTGATTAAATTCTAACGAAATTTGATTGTAAAATTCATTTTCTAAAAAAGGTAAAGTCGTCGAATTTCCTTTTGCATCTGTTGCTGTAGAAGTTATTTTTTCAACCTTTCCTTTCAAATTAAAATCGGCTAAAGTTGTTTTAACTTCATAATCATTCGTCGAAATTTTTTGTGCAAAATTAACTTGTGATGCAGCTAAACAAATTGTCGTTAAAATTATTTTTTTCATGTTTTGTTTAAAATTGATAAGCGATTTTAAAGTTAAGATTTAAATTGAAATCTGTAGAAGAACCTTCTTTTTTATAATGATTTTCTAAACCGCTCATAAAATAATCAAAAATTCGAGTATCAACACTTTCTAAATTTGTAATATTCGAATATTTTACATTTCTATTTTTTACACCTAAACCAACTTTTGGCATTAGTATAAGACCTTTGTGCAACTGTATAAAAATATTATAATTAAGATTTATTCCATATTTTTCTCGCTTGTAATCGGCAGTATCATAAGAATATAAATAAGAAAAATTTTGATCATCTTTTCGATAAAATTCTCCATTTTCGAGATGATCAGTGTGATGAATATAGAAAAATTCAGAAGAAATAAGATGTTTTACTCGTTTGTTTTCGCTTAGATTGATAAAAAATTCTGGTCGAATCTCAAAAAGTTGATAATCTTCGTTGATTTTATATTTTGGTTTGTGACTAAGAGGAATGCTATGATAACTTCCGTAGCCGATTTCAGAGCCAATCCAATAACGTTCGTTGAGTTTATAAATGTATCCAAACGTCCATCTTGGAGGTGATAATGCTGCTGAAAGAACGCTAAAAGTGATGACATTTTTGCGCTCATCGCTTGATTTTTCTTGTGCTGAAATGAATTGTCCAAAACCAATAACGAACAAAAAAAGTAAAAAATTCTTTTTCATATAAATAGTATTTAAAAGAAAGAGAATCAATTGCTTAAAAGGTTGCGTGAACCAAGATTATTTTGAAGTTAATTATTTCTTCAATTCATACCAAAAGCAATCCAAATCCCACATGTCAAGATGAAAAGTTTCAGTGACTTCAAATCCCATTTTTTCTAACACATTTCGAGAAGCTTTATTATCAACATGCGTTATTGCGTTTAGTTTAATATGTGACATATTTTTTCTGTAAAAGTCCATGCAAGCTTCGGCAGCTTCAGTTGCATAACCTTTTCCCCAAGTTTCTTTTCTGTAACGATATCCGATATCAATAAAATCGAATTTATTATTCATCGATTCGCTTTCTATAATATATTTAAAACCAGTCCAACCAATCATTTTACCTGTTTCTTTTTCAACAACAGCAAGACGACCATGTCCAAGTTCTTCATATTGTTTTTGGATATCTTCAATAATTTCTTTTGTTTCTTCAATGGTTTGAATAGGTTCTGCTTTTAGAAATTCATGAACTTCTGGTTGTGAATCCATTTCAAAAAAATCTTGTAAATCATCAATCGTAATAGGTCTGATGATTAACCGTTCTGTTTCGAGTGTTGGTAAATATTTCAT
>NZ_JAOCDF010000051.1:0-11886 GCF_029840775.1 Empedobacter sp. GD03865 | reverse complement strand
GTATGATATAACGGACATTTTATGTTATGGATTTTAAAATTTTAAATGTCGTAAATCCAAAAAATAATTCGCAAAAAATAAATTTTGATTTTTTTTGTTTTTTCTTTTAAAATTTCAAGAACAACTGATAATTTTTTTGAAACATGTTTATTAGAATTTTTATAAGCAAAATAGTCTAGAATATTTTTTTGCAACAATTCAAACTCATCATTTCTTGCTAAATCAAAATAGTTATCAACTAATTTTGTAGTAGTTGGATCTATATTTTTAAAGAAAGAATATCAAAAATATTTTTTACTAAATTGTGACTTTAAATAGTTTTGTCTTCATATTTACTTCATTTTTACAACATAAGAAAAATAGTTCCTTTTTTACGTTTGATTCAGTTCGTGCAATTTATTAGAGAAAGTAATAAAGCGAACAAGTTTGTGGGCAATAATGAGATTTCATCTTATTTAGCAATGATTACAGGAGATGAGGCTTTTATATACGCACCCACGACTTTTAGTCGAGATAAAACGAAGATTAAAAATGAATTAGGAATAGATTTAAAATATACTAAATCAAAAGGCTATTTTATTAATTATTCAGAACAAGAATTTTTAATCGAAACATCATTGGATTATTATGAAATGTTTGCCATCATGAATCAAGCGAATGCTTTGCCTGAAATGTTTTTAATCTAAGAAAGAAAACCTTTGGGGGTAAATCAAATTACTGATGTTGTAGATTTTATCAAAGATAAAAAGGTGATTCAGTTTAATTATCTAAAATATGATACAAATTAAAAAGATGTGAGTATTATAGAACCTTTGGCGATAAAAGAAAGTCTTGAACGTTGGTATTTAATCGGAAATGATCATAAAAATAATAATGGATTGCGTGCATTTGGTTTTGATCGAATGTCTGATATAACTTTTCATAGGGAAAAGTTAGCTCCAAAATTTTCAATAGAGGATATTCAAACAAAGTATCAATCGTTATTTGCGATGTTTGATGATGGGGACAAAAGGGTAGAGGAGATTGAATTGGAATTTGACTCTAGCGATGGTAATTATATCAAAAGTTTACCGATTCATCATTCGCAAAAAGTTGAAGATATTCCTAATGGAGTTCGCATTTATTTGAAACTAAAACCCACGCCCGATTTTATTAAAGAAATCATGTCACGAGCGCGGAGTTTAAAAGTAATTAAGCCAGAAAGTTTACGTCAAGAAATTGCTAAAATTCTGAAAGATTCTCTTTTGAGAAATCAATAATTCTTTTTAATTTTTTCGTATTCTGCATGAATAAATTCAGCAACAGGCTTCCATAAATAGACTTGATCATTTATAGTTTCGAAAAATTTTCCATGATTTCTTTGTCCAAAATTAGTCATCTGATTAAAGTCTCCAGTAAATTTACTCCTTCCAATTTATTCATCACATTCCATGTTAAATTTTTGTTTAGAAATTGAATCGTTTTTTTTTAGTTCCAAAAATTTCAAAAGAATAACACTATTTATTACTTTATAGCCTTTCGATAACCAGTTTGGAACACGTTTCATTACTTTTTCTATTTCTTTCTGTTTATCGTGATAAGTTTTATGTATAATATTAGTTTTTAAAAGTTAATTTTTAGGTAATTAATGATTTCATTTGCATAAGTTATTTTTTCGATGTAGCCATCTTCTCTATAATAGATTTCGATACAGAAAGTGTAAAAGTCTTTATTTATCAATGGTGTAGGGGGTGGTGTGGTTAAGTTTATTAAAAATTTAACATATTGTAATAAAATATCTTTACTAATTTTTATAAAAAATGTTTGACTTACTAATAAAATAATATTGCTTGAGCTTCTAACTTGATTTTTTTTCTTTTAAATCTATGGAATTTTAATTGGGACATCAAATAAAAAAGTGAGAATATGTATTCCCCTCTTAATTATAAACTTTTAACGATTATTTAAATTATAATGTTAATATCGACTTCACAAAAATAAATTAGAATTATAATTATAATTATAAAATGACATAGTTTTTAATAATTTTTAATAAGCTCGGATATTATTTTTAATATTTAGTATAATATTATTCTTTATTTGTTTTAAAATGGTATATTTGTAAACTAAATACAAGAAATGAATTTCAAATTAATCAAAGATGTAGTTGATTTAATAGAAGAATTTGAAAAAGAAAATACGTGTAATGCTAATGCTTCTATTAATGATTTTAAAAAGTGGATTATTTTAAATAATCAGCTAGAAAGTTCTTGTGATGTTCCTAATTGGATCGGAAAAGAGAAAATGAGATCGCCTGAAAGTGTTATAAGTACATTGCTTGTTCATATGAATAGGTATGCGAAAAGTTATTCAAAATCTGCTATTATAGGATCGGATTTTTCATCTCAAGAAGATTTTATTTACTTAATCAATTTAAAGGCATTTGGGGAGATGACAAAAATGGATTTGATAAAGAAAAATGTGCATGAAAAACCAGTAGGGATGCAAATTATAAATCGACTAATTGCTAAAGGTTGGGTAGATCAAGCTTCATCTGAGCTGGATAAAAGAAGTAAAGTTATTCAAATTAGTTCAGTAGGTTTAGAAGTTCTTGAAGAACAAATGGATAAAATTAGGCTTGCGACACAAATTGTAGCAGGTAATTTAACTTATGTTGAAAAAATGGAATTAATAAATCTACTTCATAAACTCGAAGAATTTCATCAAGCAATCTATGAAAAGAATTTTGAAACAGAATCTCTATTAAAAGAGGCTTACAAACATATTAATTAAATACAACTAGTATGAAAAAGAGTATATTTTTCTTTCTACTTATCTGTTGTTCGTTGTTTTGTTTTTCACAAACGAAAACATATCAATTGTCCAGTCATATTTTAGATAATTCTACTGGAGAGCCTGCACCATCTGTTTCAGTTACATTACAGAAAATGAATGTGGACAATTCGTGGACTAAGGTAAGTACACAAATTACAGATAAAGATGGTAGAATAGGGAATTTTTTACCTTATGGTCAGAATAATGACGGTGTTTATAAACTCGTATTTCATATTGAATCTTATTTTGATAGAAAAAAGTTGCAAACATTTTATCCTTTTATCGAGATTGTTTTCCATATTAAAGGGGATAAGCATTTTCATGTACCATTGACTGTATCTCCTTATGGTTATTCTACATATAAATGAAGTTAAAAACGAGATATGAAAAAAAGAATAGCTATTATTGGGTCTGGGTTTTCCGGATTGTCGGCTGCTGCTTATGCGGCAAAAGCGGGTCACGAAGTTCATGTATTTGAGAAACATAATCAGCCGGGTGGTAGAGCCAGACAATTTACCACAGAGCAAGGTTTTGTTTTTGACATGGGACCAAGCTGGTATTGGATGCCTGATATTATGGATAAATTTTTTGTTGATTTCGGATACAAAACCTCTGATTTCTATGATTTAATTTCCTTAAATCCTCAGTTTGAAATGATTTTTTCTGATGAGAAAATGAATATTCCTGAAAATTTTGAAGACTTAAAAGTACTGTTTGAAACCATAGAAAAAGGTGCAGGAGTTCAATTAGAAAAATTTATTCAGTCGGCAAAGTACAAATACGAGGTGGGTATGAAAGACTTCGTTACAAAACCTAGTCACAGTTGGTTAGAATTTGTATCTCCCAAAATTGCGAAAAGTGCATTGAAATTAAATTTGCTCACAAACTTCAGAAGCTATGTTGGTAGCTACTTTAAAGATGAGAAGTTACGAATGCTGATGGAATTTCCTGTTATTTTTTTAGGAGCATCGCCAAAAAACATTCCAGCATTGTACAGTCTGATGAATTATGGAGGCTACGCATTGGGTACACATTATCCTATGGGAGGATTTTACCAATTGGTATTGGCAATGCAGAAGGTTGCAGAAAAACAAGGAGCAATTTTTCACTTTAATAAAACGGTTGAAAAAATTAATACGAGCCATAACAAAATATCTTCTTTGCATATAAATGGAGAAAATATATCTTTTGATACCGTAATCGCTTCTTCAGATTATCATCACACAGAAACACTTTTAGAGGAGCGATTAAGGAATTACACCGAAGAATATTGGCAAAGTAGAACTTTTGCACCGTCAAGTTTGATATTTTATTTGGGTATAAATCAAACTATTCCCAACCTCAAACACCATACACTATTTTTTGAAAACGATCTAGACGAGCATATTGATTGTATTTATGGAGTAAAAAAATGGCCAGAAAACCCACTGTTCTATGCTTGTTGTCCTTCTAAAACAGATAAGAGTGTTGCCCCTGAAGGAAAAGAAAATCTGTTTTTGTTGATGCCTTTGGCAATTGACATTCAAGACGATGAAAAAAACAGGGAAAAGTATTTAATAGAAATGCTTTCCCGAATTGAAAAGCATACAGGAGTAAACGATTTAATTTCAAAAATTGAGTACCAAAGAAGTTATTGTGTAAACGATTTTGTACAAGATTATAATGCCTATGGTGGAAATGCGTATGGTTTGGCAAACACCCTTAATCAAACTGCGGTTTTGAAGCCGAAAATGAGAAATAAAAAAGTAAATAATCTATTTTATACCGGTCAGTTGACCGTTCCAGGTCCTGGCGTTCCACCGTCCATTATATCGGGTAAAATAGTAGCTAACGAAATAACCAAATTCAAAACTGAGTAATATGAAACAGCTATTTGACGAACTTTCTTATTCGGTAAGTAAGATAACAACACAAAAATACAGCACAAGTTTTTCTTTGGGTATTTTGGCATTAAAGCCTTCTATCCGCAACGCTATTTACGCTATTTATGGCTTCGTGAGACTGGCGGATGAAATTGTAGACAGTTTTCACGAGTACGATAAAGAAAAACTGTTAAACAGATTAAAAATTGAAACTCAAAACGCCTTAGAAGAAAGGATTTCACTTAATCCCATTTTACAATCCTTTCAGGAAACCGTGCATAAATATGAAATTGATACGGTTCTTATCGATCAATTTCTTAATAGCATGGAAATGGATCTGCAAAAAATTGATTACAACTCAGCATTGTACAATGAATATATTTTCGGTTCTGCCGAAGTAGTGGGCTTGATGTGTTTACAGGTTTTTACGGAAGGAAACAAAGAGAAATTTGAAGAATTAAAACCGTATGCAATGAAATTAGGTTCTGCTTTTCAGAAGATAAATTTTCTAAGAGATTTGAAAGACGATTATCAAATTTTAGGCAGAACTTATTTTCCGAATGTTGATATGGCGGTCTTTGATAATCACATAAAATGCCAAATTGAAAAAGAAATAGAGGAGGAATTTAAAGAAGCTTTAATCGGCATTAAAAAGCTTCCAAATTCGTCTATGTTCGGTGTGTATTTGGCGTATAAGTATTACATTTCTTTGTTTAGAAAAATCAAACGAAAAAAATCCTCAGAAATATTAAATAATAGGGTTCGGGTTTCCAATCCTCAAAAAATAGTTGTGGCTTTTAAAAGTTATGTAAGGTATAAAATTGCGATTATGTAATGAAAATTTTGATGTTATTTTCAACCGTTTTATTGATGAATGTTTTCTTTAAAAATTCAGATTTGAATGAGGTTAGGACGAGTTACAGCAAAGCTGTTCTAGATAAAAAACTATGTAAAAAGATGATTGAGGAATTAGAACTGTCTAAAGAAAAATCGGTGATAGATTTAGCCTATCTTGGTGCTTATCAAACGATTTGGGCAAATCATGTTTTTAATCCATTGAGCAAACTTGCTACTTTTAGGAAAGGAAAGAATAACATTGAATTAGCCATTAGTAAAGAACCTGAAAATGTTGAAATGAGATATATCCGTTTTTCTGTTCAGAAAAATGCACCTTCTTTTTTGAGGTATAACAGTCATTTAAAAGAAGACAAGGATTTTCTTGTTAAAAACAAAAAAAACATCAATTCAGATTTTCTTCAAAAAAATATTGAAACACTCTTAAAGTAATTAATTATGAAACATGAATTATACAGAGAACAACAATTGAATTGTGATTTACAAACCGCATGGGATTTTTTTTCATCACCGATGAATTTATCAAAAATAACCCCAAAAGATATGGAATTTAACGTGTTATCTGAACAAAAAACAAATAAAATATTTGAAGGAATGATAATCGATTACACGGTTTCACCATTGTTTGGCATTCCCTTGAAATGGAAAACAAGAATTACAGAGGTAATTCCCAATAAGAGTTTTACGGATTTTCAGGAAAAAGGGCCTTACAAATTATGGAACCATCGCCACGAATTTATACCCAACGAAAAAGGTGTGTTCATGATAGATAAAGTTGATTATGAACTGCCTTTCGGACTTTTAGGAAATTTAGCCCACGCTTTATTTGTAAAAAAGAAATTAGAAAAAATATTTAATTACAGATTTCATGTTTTAGAAAACCTCTTCAACAAAAATTAAAATGAAAATAGTACTTGTTATACTTGTTTTTATACTGATGGAAGCAGCTACTTGGCTTATTCACAAGTATATTATGCATGGATTTTTATGGGTTTTACACCGAGATCACCATGACCATAGCAACGATGGTGAATTAGAAAAAAACGATTGGTTTTTTGTGATTTTCGCAATCCCCACTATTGCGCTGATGTATTTTGGGTCATTAGAAAATTTCAATTATTTGTTTTTTATCGGCTTGGGAATTATGCTCTACGGCATGGCTTATTTTTTTGTACATGATATTTTTATTCATCAACGGATAAAGTTTTTCACACACACTAAGAACGCTTATTTTTTAGCACTTCGCAGAGCACATAAGCAGCATCACAAACATTTAGGAAAAGAAGAAGGAGAATGTTTTGGTTTTTTATATGTGCCGTTGAAGTATTTCAAAATGTATTTTAAATCGGCTAAATCATGATGACTTATACTTATGCCCTCATATTGTTTTTCACTATCATCATTTGCTTTATAGCATCTTTTGACAAAAGAATTCAATTCAATCTTCAATTTGGTTCATTCCTAAAAGCTGCCATTTTAGTAGCTATTCCTTTTATTGCTTGGGATATATGGTTTACGGCTCATGGAGTATGGTGGTTTAATACCAATTATACTCTTGGGATTAATTTTTTTGGTTTGCCTTTGGAAGAAATTTTATTCTTTATTTGCATTCCGTTCTCTTGCATTTTTACCTATTACACCATTGATAAATACTACAAATTGGAAGCCTTAAGTGCTTTTAATAATTTATTGCTTTTTGTAAGCATTATTATTTTGTCGGTTGTCGGCTTATTGCATACAGACAAAATTTACACCCTCATTACAACAATAGTTACGATACTTACATTGATCTATTTGCATTTTATTGCTAAAGTAGATTGGCTTACTAAAGCATCTTTGGTTTTTATGCTTCTTATGCTTGGTTTTTTTCCGGTTAATGGGGTATTAACGGGTAGTTTTATTGAAAATCCGATTGTTAATTATAATCCAAAAGATTTTTTGGGAATCAGAATGGGAACTATACCAATAGAAGATGCTGTGTATGGATATACGCAATTTCTTTTAGTTCTCTATTTTTTTAAACAATTTAAATCAAAATCTCATGAAAATGAAAAATAAAATACTATTGAAAACAGCTTGTATAGGATTGTTAATACTTTCCAATTCATGTTCCTCTATTCCTAAAAAGGCTGAAGCTGTTCGAAATTTTGAAGTTGATCGGTATTTAGGTACTTGGTTTGAAATCGCTCGTTTAGATTTTCGTTTTGAAAAAAACTTGGATAATGTCTCCGCTAACTACACTTTTGATAAAAAAGGAAATCTGATGGTTTCAAATAGCGGATTTAATAAGGATAAACAAGTATGGAAGCAAGCTATAGGTAAAGCAAAATTTAGAGACGGTAAGCAAATAGGAAAGCTAAAAGTAAGCTTTTTTGGACCTTTCTATGCTGGTTATAACGTAATTGCTTTGGATAAAAACTATCAATATGCATTGGTTATAGGTAAAAATCTAAATTACTTATGGATTTTATCTAGAACAAAAGATATTCCTGATAAAATTAAAACAAACTTTCTTGCATTAGCTTCAGAAATTGGTTTTGATATATCGAATTTGGTTTGGGTAGAACATAATCGAAATGATAATCCATTTTTAAATGAAAAATAAAATTTCCATTTTTTGGTTTCGAAGAGATCTTCGTTTAGAAGATAATGTTGGACTGTACCACGCTCTTTCATCTGGAGTTCATGTGTTACCTATTTTTATTTTTGATGAAGGTATTCTACGACAACTGGATGACAAGAAAGATAAGAGGGTGGATTATATTCATCAAGCGCTTCAAAAGATTAATAATCAATTAAAATCCTTTGGGACAAGTCTCCATGTATATTATGGTGATCCTTTCAAAATCTTTCAGCAACTTTCTACAGAGTTTGCTATTCATTCTATATTTTGTAATCGTGACTATGAACCTTTAGCAATTAAAAGAGATACTTCTATTTACAATTATTTTAAGTTATATAACATTTCGTTTAAAGCATTTAAAGATCAAGTAATTTTTGACAAGAAAGATATTTTAAAGAAAGATGGTTCTCCTTATACAGTATATACTCCGTATGCAAAAAAATGGAAACAGATTTTGAAAACTGAAGATTATAAATGTTATAAGCCTGATTACAGTAAATTTTTGAAAACAGAATTCAAAACGATTCTTTCACTCAAAGAAATTGGTTTTTTAAAAACATCAATTTTATTCAAACAGCCAAAGCTAGATAAGGAAATTATTCAAAATTACCATAAATATAGGGATCATCCTGCTTTACAATGTACGACCCAATTAGGTATAGCTCTTAGATTTGGAACGATTAGTGTAAGAAAATGTGTTGCATTAGCGATAGAGCTAAATGAAACATGGCTAAATGAATTAATTTGGCGAGAATTTTTTATGCAAATACTCTATCATTTTCCATATGTTGTTCACCAACCTTTTAAGGCTAAGTATAATGCTATTAAGTGGAGGAATAATGAGCAGGAATTTAATCTATGGTGCGATGGGAAAACAGGTTATCCTATTGTAGATGCAGGAATGAGAGAGCTTAATCAAACTGGTTTTATGCATAATAGAGTAAGAATGATCACAGCAAGTTTTTTATGCAAACACCTACTCATAGATTGGCGTTGGGGAGAGGCTTATTTTGCTTCAAAACTAAACGATTATGATTTGTCTGCAAATAATGGTAATTGGCAATGGGTTGCTGGATCAGGATGCGATGCGGCACCTTATTTCAGAGTTTTTAATCCAACTCTTCAGACAGAGAAATTTGATAAAGAATCTCTTTACATTAAAAAGTGGGTATCAGAATTTGAAACTGATGATTATCCTTCTCCTATAGTTGCTCATAATTTTGCTCGAAACAGAGTTTTAAGCATTTTTAACGAAGCATTAAGAAGTAAAATGAAAGAATAATAATGATTTAAAATATTAAACGATTATAATATATTTTTCTACATTTTCTGCTTTTGAAGAATTAATATCAAAACTTCACTACAAGGTATCTACATCCATACTGAAATTTCAAGCTGGATTCAATTAAGCACCTTATTGTCTTTAGTAAAAGTGAGGTTTGTAAAAACTTTCTATCAAAGATTTAGATTAAAAATAATGAATAATAAAAACACTTATGGACAAGAGTATTTTGATTGTTATAAAACAATTATAAATATTTCCGATTTGTAAATGTTGTAATGCATTAATATACAAATTTCATTTAAATTGTAAATAGAGTTGCATGTTTATACATTTTTTTAATTATTTATTAAAAAAAATTAGTAACCATAAAAGTAAATAAATTGAGTAAAAAAGGAATATTATTAGTTAATTTAGGATCACCTAAATCTACGTCCGTAAATGACGTAAAAGAATATCTTGGAGAGTTTTTAATGGATGAAAGAGTTATTGACTATAATTGGATTCTAAGAACACTTTTAGTAAAAGGAATAATTCTAAATACAAGACCATCAAAATCCGCACAAGCTTATGAGAAAATTTGGACAGATGCGGGATCTCCTTTAATAGTCATTACTGAAAAAATAAAAAATAAATTACAAAATATTGTTGATATTCCTGTTGAAATAGGAATGAGATATGCTGAACCTAGTATAGAAAATGGAATTTCTAAACTAGTTGAGAAAGGAGTCAATAAGATTGTACTATTTCCATTGTATCCTCAATATGCTATGAGTACAACAGAATCTGTAGTAGAGAAATCAGAAAAAGTAAGAAAAGAAAAATTTCCATTTGTTAAAATAAATTATGTGGAACCATTTTATAATAAAGATATATATATAGATTGTCTTGTTGAAAGTATAAAAGACAAGTTTTCGAATGATTTTGATGGGCTGTTATTTTCTTACCACGGTATCCCAGAAAGACATATTTATAAAACAGATCCTACAAGGACTTGTAATTTAAGTGACTGTTGTGATAGAGAATTTAATCCAAGTCATCAATTCTGTTATCGTCATCAATGTTTTGAGACAACAAAAAAAGTTATAGAAAAATTAAATTTATCTCGTGAAAAAACAATTGTTTCATTTCAATCTAGACTAGGAAAAGATAAATGGATTGAGCCATATACAGATTCTACTTTAAAAGTTTTACCATCAAAAGGAATAAAAAAATTGGCAGTTGTTTGCCCTGCATTTGTATCTGATTGTTTGGAAACTCTAGAGGAAATAGCAATGGAAGGAAAAGAAATATTTATTGATAATGGGGGAGAAGCTTATGAGTATATTTCATGTCTAAATGATAATGATTCATGGATACATGTAATCAAAACTTTATGTGAAGAAAAAATAGATGATTTTTATTTATTATAATCTTAAACATTTAACAATTATAGATTAAATTCAAATATTCTACATAGACTTTTAATTGTTAAAAGTGATTCTATCAGTTATTAGTATGCTATTAAGCTAATAGATCTAAATTTTGCATATAAGATTCTTAAAATGTTTTTAAAAGATTAGCTATTTACAGAGAAGTGTATATAAATCAAAAATATTAATATAAGAATGGTTCTGTTACAAAAGGATTTATAATAGAACCATTTTCATTTTTTACAAAACAATTGCTAAGCGCAAAGCGAAAGAAATTTATATATCAAATTGGTATATAGTTTCAAGAACAATGTTTATTATTGTTGTTCTTATAGTTTGTTATTTACTTCTGGCAAAATGGAATGGGAGAAACTATAATGCAGGGTTATTATTGTCTGTATCATTTTCGTAATGAACAACGGCTTGTTGTAATTCTCGAACAGTTGACCAAGGTGGGGTTGCTTTTGCTAAATCATTGTCTAGAAATTCTCCATTAGGATCTAATTTAAATCGAATTGCACCCATTCTAGTTTCATCATAAACACCTAATAAATAATCAATATCATACAATGTTTTAGCTTTTTCGCCATTAATTTTTGATAATTGAACTTCACGTCTTTTCATTAAAGTTCGTCCCCAAGTATCGGGCATACTATCTAAAAAGACTCCAAAGTTTTCTTTATTATTTGCAAATTGTAGACCTGAGAAATAGCTTAAATCAGGATCAATTAAGTGTTGTTGACCCGATTTTAACCATTGTTTATCGTAAGAAAAACTAAATGTTTTACGTCCTTTTGCTTGATGAGCTGATAAAATACCCATTAATTGTGGTATTTTAAAATCTTCCCAATCTGCGTAAACATATATGTCAGTTTTGTTAATAGCCATTTTTATAACAATTCTATATCTTGTAATTTTCTACCAAATTCATCATCTGCTGCTAGTTTTATGAAATCATCTTGTAGACCTAATACTCTTAAAACATAAAAATAAGCTCCCATTGCAACACTAGATTCTCCTTTTTCTATTAAAGATAGT
>NZ_JAOCDF010000050.1:0-12383 GCF_029840775.1 Empedobacter sp. GD03865 | reverse complement strand
AAAGTTATTAATTTAATTGGAGAAAATTATACTCTTTTACTAATATTGTGCAGAATATTAAAAATTATCCATTTATACAATGTTGTTTTTGGAATATTATAACGTTCTATAATTTCTCATGATTTTGTATAATTATCTTCTATTACAAATCAACGAAAAATGCTGATTTTCCTCTTAAAACAAATCCCTCATTACCCCCTCTTATTTATATTTTTCTCATTATCAATAATATGAGCTTATTATTTATCAAAATAATGTTATAGATGTTAATCGTTAATTTCTTTAATTATAAAATTTAAACAATTGAAATAGAGTAAATAATAATTATAGAAACAAAAAAAAACGCAACTAATTAAGTTGCGTTTTTAGAATTATCTTTTATAAGATTATTTTGGATTTGTTACTTCAGAAACTGGTTCGCCAATATTTCCGTTTGGCTCTTCTATATGTAGCAAAGCGGCAACTGTAGGTGCGATATCTGTCATATAAACACGGTTATTATTTTTACCATGTTTTATACCCCAACCCATCAAAACAAATGGAATGTGAGCATCGTAAGCCCCCCAAGTTCCGTGTGTTGTTCCTCCAGCATTTTGTTTTCCGCCGTACCATTGTGGTTCTAAAATATAAGTAATAGCACCGCTACGTTTACGATTGTAACCGTTAACCATTCGTTCTTTGATAATCGCAGGAATAGAAGCTTCTCCAATTTTATCCATATCAGCTACGAAAGAAACACCATCAACTTTTTGCATAAACTTTACGATTTCTTCTTTGATATCTTCTTCGTCTAATTTATTTTGTTCGATCGTTTGATAATTCAAATGAACCTGATAATTTGTCAATGAGCGTACAATATCAGTAGATTTGAATTTCTCTTGTAATTTAGCATTTAATGCTTTTTTTACTTCTCCAGTTGGAAAGTATCCTGCATTACCTTTTTTATCTTGGAAATATTTAGGATTATGAGCTCCACCATGATCTGCAGTCAAGAAAACTAAATATTGTCCTTTTCCAACTTTTTGGTCTAAGTGATTAAATAATTGTTCCAAGTCTTTATCTAAACGCAAATAAGTATCTTCGGCTTCGATTGTATTTGGAGAAAATTGATGTCCAACATAATCAGTAGAAGAGAAACTAACCGCTAAAAAATCTGTAATTCCTTTCTCATTTTGACCTAATTTTTCGTTATCAATAATTTCAATCGCAATATCTTTTGTCAACGAATTTCCGAAAGGAGTAGAGCGAATCAAACCTAAACCATTGTCTTTTTTCAACGCTTTCAAATCATAAGGAAATTGCATTTTATCTAATCCTTTATAATTTTCGCGATATGGATTTCCATCTTTTTCACTTTGTACATAAGTATCAATCGGATAAAGTGTGTTCCATTTGTCTAAATATTTTTCAGCAACTTTTTTATCATTGAATTTTTGTAACCATTTTGGCAACTCATTCATATAAAATGTACTCGAAACCCAGTTTCCAGATTCTCCATCAAACCAAAAAGCAGCATCAGCAAAATGACCTGCAGGTAATATTCCTCCACGATCTTTTAACGAAACTCCATATACTTTTGAACGGAAATTTGTTGCTAATTTTAATTGATCAGTAACTGTAGATGTCAACAAGTTTTTTGGAGACATTTTTCCTGCTTTTGATGAAGTTCCAACCCCATTTACAGCATCATCTTGCGTACAATACATTTCTTGTCCTGTAGCTTGAATGATAAAATCGTTCCCAGCAATTCCGTGAATAGCAGGTACAGAACCCGTATAAATAGTACTATGACCAATAGCTGTATAAGTAGGTATATAAGGAATATAGGTGTTTTCGTTGCTAAAACCTTCGTTTAACATACGATTGAAACCTCCTGTAGAATATCTATCTTGGTAACGATATAAATAATCCCATCTCATTTGATCGACAACGATACCAACTACTAATTTTGGACGGCTAACCTCTTGTTGCGCGTATAGCGAAAGACCAGCAAATAGTCCTAAAACACTTAAAAAAGTCTTATTAAATTTCATTTTAAAAATTTTACAATAGCAAATGTAACAATTAAATTTTGGGCTAAATTTAAATAATAATTAAAAAATTAGTAAATTAAACAAAATCATAAAAAAATAGAGTATGAGTGCAAAGCCTGTAGAAATAGTAGAAATTTTTGATGTTTCAATTGAGAAACTGTGGAATGCCTTGACGACAAAAGCTGCTTTTGATAAATGGTATTTTGATATTGAGAAGTTTGTTCCAAAAGTTGGATTTGAGTTTGAATTTTATGGCGGATCATATTTACATCATTGTAAAATAGTAGAAGTAGAGCCGACTAAATTATTAGCTTATACATGGAAATATCCAGTCTACGAAGGAAATTCTGTTGTTACATTTATTTTGGATGAATTAACAGATGAAATTGTTCCGCAAACAAAATTAACGCTAATTCATGAAGGAATTGAAACTTTTCCGCCTGATGATAAGAATTTCTCGCGCGAAAGTTTTGAAGCTGGTTGGACAGAAATTATCCGAATTAGTTTGAAAAATTATTTGGAAGGAAATTATGAAGAAGATTCGAAAGTCGAATAAATAAAAAAAGGAACTTCGTCAAGTTCCTTTTAATTTTTTTTTACAGCTTATTATTTTTTGAATAATACTGTGATTCCTTCTTGATTTGGTAAAATCGGACGAGGATCTTCTGCTGTTACTATTCCAGCTTTTTCTTTTCTTAAATTCGCAACCCAAAATGGAATCCAAGAAATAGCCATCGTTGCAAAAAAGATGATACCCCAGAATCCGCATAAAGCGATTGTTAAGAATAATAAGAAACCTAAAAATTGAATCATGATTTTATTTTTATGTGATACAAACTTAGTAAATAAAATTTATAGAAATACTAACATTAATCACTTTTCTTTCATCAAACGATTTCTTAAATTTGTGAGATAAGTAAACAATATATAAATAATAAAAAATACCAAAATGGAATACAGAATTGAGAAAGACACCATGGGGGAAGTAAAAGTTCCTGCAGATAAATACTGGGGTGCTCAAACAGAACGTTCTCGTAACAACTTTAAAATTGGTCCTGCGGCTTCTATGCCTCACGAAATTGTAGAAGGTTTCGCTTATCTTAAGAAAGCTGCTGCTTATGCAAATGCTGAATTAGGTGTTTTACCAGTTGAAAAACGTGATGCTATTGCTGCTGTATGTGACGAAATTTTAGCAGGAAAATTAGATGATCAATTTCCTTTAGTAATTTGGCAAACAGGTTCAGGAACTCAATCTAATATGAATGTGAATGAAGTTGTTGCTAATCGTGCGCAAGTTTTAGCTGGATTCAAAATTGGAGAAGGTGAACCAGTTCTTAAAGCGAATGACGACGTTAACAAATCTCAATCTTCTAATGATACTTTCCCAACAGGTATGCACATTGCTGCTTACAAAGCTGTTGTTGAAGTAACAATTCCAGGTGTTGAGCAATTACGTGACACATTAGCTAAGAAAGCAGAAGAGTTTAAATCTGTTGTAAAAATTGGTCGTACACACTTAATGGATGCAACTCCATTAACTTTAGGTCAAGAGATTTCTGGATATGTAGCGCAATTAAACCACGGTTTAAAAGCTTTAAGAAATACATTAGAGCATTTATCTGAAGTTGCTTTAGGTGGAACTGCTGTAGGTACAGGTCTTAACACGCCAGAAGGATACGATGTTTTAGTTGCTAAATACATTGCTGAATTTACAGGTCATCCATTTGTAACAGCAGAAAATAAGTTCGAAGCATTAGCTGCTCACGATGCAATCGTAGAAACTCACGGAGCTTTGAAACAATTAGCTGTTTCATTAAACAAAATTGCAAATGACGTTCGTATGTTAGCTTCTGGACCTCGTTCAGGTATTGGAGAAATTATCATTCCAGAAAACGAACCAGGATCTTCTATCATGCCAGGTAAAGTAAATCCAACTCAATGTGAGGCATTAACAATGGTTGCAGCTCAAGTTATGGGTAACGATGTTGCAATTACAATTGGAGGAACTCAAGGTCATTACGAATTGAATGTTTTCAAACCAGTTATGGCTGCAAACTTCTTGCAATCTGCACGTTTATTAGGAGATGCTTGTGTATCTTTTGACGAGCATTGTGCGCAAGGTATCGAGCCAAATTATGCTCGTATTAAAGAATTAGTTGATAATTCATTAATGTTAGTTACAGCGCTTAATACAAAAATTGGTTACTACAAAGCTGCAGAAATTGCTCAAACAGCTCATAAAAATAACTCTACGTTAAAAGAAACTGCAATCGCATTAGGATATGTAACTGCCGAAGAATTTGACGAATGGGTAAAACCTGAAGATATGGTTGGTTCTTTGAAATAAGAAATTTTAAATCATTATATCACAGAGAGGTTGCTTAGGTAACCTCTTTTTTTGTTAAATTTATTTAAATTTGAGAAAAAGTTCCTTTCTTAAGAGGAAAAATTGTAACTTTAGTAAAAGTTTAGAATTATGGCAACTGTTAAACTAAAAAAATACGAACAAATCATAAATGAAATCCCTGAAGTAAGAGATTTTACGAGTGTTTATTTTTACGTAAATCGTTATAATATTGATCAAAAATACATTCAATATCTTGATGAATTATCAACGCTAAAAGACGAAATAATCTCAAGTTGGTTAAATATCACAACGCGTACCTACAGAAATTACAAAACAAAAGATGTATCTCTTAAAGACAATACAAAAGAGCATATTGTTTTATTGATTTCTTTATACAAGCACGGTTTGGAGGTTTTCAATACAAAAGATGATTTTGAGAAATGGTTAACAACGCCTAATGTTTTGTTAGATAAAAAATCGCCAGCAGATTTTCTTGATACAGTTTCAGGTCTCAAATTTATCGATAATCGTTTAACTGCGATAGAGTACGGAGAAAACGTGTAATAATGTTAGTTTTCAATATTCGTAAAGCGAGATATTCAAAATCATTACAAGCTTCTGGAGTTGCCAACAGATGGAATAAAAATGATGAATTTGTTATTTACACAGGAAGTTCTCGTGCGCTCTCAACCTTAGAATTGGTCGTGCACCGAAGTTCTATTAGCATTGATAATTCGTACAAATTATTAGTGATAGAAATTGATTGTGAAGAAGATGAGATTTATGAAATAAAGAAGTCTAAATTACCTAAAAATTGGCAATCTGTAGAGGCTTATCCCGAGTTACAAGAAATTGGTTCTGCTTGGTATCAAGATTTTAAATATTTGGTTATCAAAGTTCCATCGTCAATTATTCCAAAAGAGTATAATTATTTAATCAATACAAAACATCCTGGTTTTGCTTCAAAGGTTAAAATCAAAGAATTAGAAGATTATAATTGGGATGATCGTTTGTTATAAAAAAAAAAATCGACTAAATATTTAGCCGATTTTTTTTATGAATATTTTAGAGATTATTAAATCTTTTTATACTTTAACAATAAACTATTTGTTACAACACTTACACTACTCAAAGCCATTGCAGCACCAGCAATCATAGGATCTAACAAAAATCCGTTAATTGGATAAAGCACTCCAGCAGCGATTGGAATTCCTATTACATTGTAAATAAATGCCCAAAATAAATTTTGATGAATTGTTTTGACCGTTTGCGTAGATAAATTAATTGCATGATCGATTTTTGTCAAATCTCCGCCAATCAACGTAACTTCTGCCACATCAATCGCAATATCAGAACCATTACCCATTGCAATCGAAACATCTGCCTGAGCCAACGCTGCACTATCATTAATTCCATCACCAACCATTGCAACAACTTTTCCTTTTTGTTGCAAATCTTTGATAATATTCATTTTATCATTTGGTAAAGCATTTGCGACCACTTGATCAATTCCGACTTGTTTTGCAATTGCATTTGCCGAAAACTCGTTGTCACCAGTTACCATCCAAACTTCAATTCCTTTTTCATGAAAAGCTTTAATAGCTTCAACAGAAGTTGCTTTTATTTCATCAGAAATTCCAATTAATCCCAAAACTTTTTCATCATTTCCAAAGAAAGAAGTGGTATAATTTTTAGTCGAAAAATCTTGAATAGCTTGTTCAACCTTTTCATCAATCTGAATATTTAATTCATTTATCCAACTTGTTTTTCCAACATAATAAACTTTATCTAAAATATTAGCTTTCAAACCTTTTCCAGATACATCTTCAATTTTTAGTTCAGGTAAAATATCTTGCTCTCCAATATGTTCTGTAATCGCTTTTGCTAAAGGATGTTGCGAATTATTTTCGATTGTATAAAGTACATTTTTAGCAGAATCATCAAACCAAATCAATTCTTGTACTTTCGGTTTTCCTTCGGTAATTGTTCCTGTTTTATCTAAAATAATTGTATCAATTTTCTTCGCTAATTCTAAACTTTCGGCATTTTTGATCAAAATTCCTTGCTCAGCACCTTTTCCCATTCCAACCATAATCGCGGTAGGCGTTGCCAATCCAAGTGCACAAGGACAAGCAATAACAAGCACAGTAATCATCGATAAAAGTGCCATTGTAAAAGCATTTTCTTGACCTAAAATTAACCAAGTAATAAACGTTAAAATTGCAATAATAATCACAATCGGAACAAAAACACCTGCAATTTTGTCTACCAATTGTTGAACTGGCGCTTTACTTCCTTGTGCATTTTTTACTGATTGAATAATTTGAGACAAAAGTGTATCATTCCCTACTTTCAAGGCTTTATATTGAATAGGAGAGTTTTGATTTAAAGTTCCTGAAAAAACATTCGCATCAATTCCTTTTTCTACCGGAATTGGCTCTCCTGTCAATGAACTTTCATCGATAAAAGATTCTCCCGAAACAATAATTCCATCAACCGCAATTTTATCTCCAGGTTTTGCAACAATCAAATCGCCAATTTGTACATCTTCAATCTTCACTTCAACCTGATTTCCATCTTTCACAACCAACACAGTATTAGGTTGTAAACCGATTAATTTCTTGATCGCTTCGGAAGTATTTCCTTTCGCACGTTCTTCCATCAATTTACCAATCAAGATAAAAACGATGATTAAACCAGCAGCCTCGAAATAAGGATGCGCGTGTAAACCTTTGCTGTGCCAATATTCTGGAAATAATGTATTGAAAACGCTAAAAAGATAGGCTACACTAGTACTCAAAGCAACCAAAGTATCCATATTAGCCGATTTATTTTTCAATTGTTTCCAAGCACCGACGAAAAATTGTTGTCCAAAAATAAAAAGAATTGGCGTAGAAAGTGCCCACATAATGTAATTTCCGTAAGGCATATCCATAAAAAACATTCCGATAATAAATAAAGGAACTCCAAATATTAGCGCCCAAATCACTTTATTTTTCAGCGTTTTATATTTTTCTTCGTGAAGTTGTTCTATTTCTTCATCTTGATTTTTAGACTCATCAATCACCAAATCATAGCCAACTTCTACTAAAGCATTTTTCAAATTTTCTGGAGAAACAAGAGTAGGAATGTACTCGATTTTTCCCATTCCATTTCCGTAATTCACCTCCGCATTTACAACGCCCAACTGACGATTAAGATTCGCTTGAGAACTACTCGCACACGAAGCACACGTCATATTGAGAACGGGATACGATTTTTCGACAGAATCTATTTTGAAGTTATTTTGCTTTAAAATTTCATAGATTTTAGGTGAGACTTTCCATAATTTTTTTGTCGAAACATTAATCGTTTTAGCATCTAAATTCACAGTATATTCATCAAGATTTTCTATTTCAGAAAGTAATTTATTGATGAGTTCAACATTTTTTTCTGAATTCAAATTGGTAATCGGTATAGTAAGTGTTTGTGCATTCATAAGAGTAATTTTATAGGACAAATTTCCAAAGATTTTGGCAAGAAAATATTATATAATTAGAGGTTAAAGTTACACTTTTTACCAATTACTTTAAAATGATATTAAAACGTTTTACGCCATCATTTTGTTGATAATACAAATAACCATAATCTTAGGAGGTTCGAGTTTTTATTTGATGAATCGAACTTTAACTGTAAGTGCAAATGAATTGATGATAAAAGACGTTTCTGAAGATTATTTGGATTATTTAATTTTGGATAATTAGAACATATGGATATTCCAAAAAGGATATCTAAACTCTATAAAAAATATCTGTCTAGGAGATTCTTTAATTTTCTTATTTAACATAATAAAGATTATTAACATTAATATTTCATAGAAATAATAATGTTATAATATATATTATGTTAAATTGAATAAACTTATACCACTAACTTATATTTAATGTTGCGTTTAAATATTTTTCATTAAATTTATAATTAACAAATTGAACCAATCCTATGTTGATGGTTCAAATGGTTCAAACTTAACGTTTACGAAACAAAAATAAAATCTATAAAAAAAACCTCCAAATTATTGGAGGTTTTTAGCTATATAAATAATTGTGATTACATTTTTGGCATTCCTGGGAATCCACCTGCAGGCATATTTTTATACATTGTTTCCATCATCTTTTTACCATTTGAAGAATTCATAAATTTCATCATTTTTCCCATTTCAGAGAATTGTTTCAATAATTGATTCACTTCTTGTAAAGATGTTCCAGAACCAGCTGCAATTCTTTTCTTACGAGAATTATCGATAATATTTGGATTTTGACGCTCTTTTTTTGTCATTGAGTGAATAATCGCTTCAACACCTTTAAAAGCATTGTCGTCAATATCTACATCTTTTAATGCTTTTCCAGCACCAGGAATCATTCCGACCAAATCTTTCATATTACCCATACGTTTGATTTGCTGAATTTGTTTTAAGAAATCATCAAAATCGAAGCTATTTTTTGCAATTTTCTTTTGCAAACGTTTTGCTTCTTCTTCGTCAAATTGCTCTTGAGCACGCTCTACTAACGAAACAACGTCACCCATTCCCAAAATACGATCCGCCATACGTTCTGGATAGAAAACATCTAAAGCTTCCATTTTCTCACCAGTAGAAATAAATTTGATTGGCTTATCAACAACAGTTCTAATCGTTAAAGCAGCTCCACCACGTGTATCACCGTCTAATTTTGTTAAAACAACTCCATTATAATTTAACACTTCATTGAAGGCTTTTGCAGTATTCACCGCATCTTGTCCTGTCATAGAGTCTACAACAAATAAAGTTTCGGTTGGATTAACTGTTTGGTGAACGCGACGAATTTCATCCATCATTTGCTCATCAATCGCTAAACGACCAGCTGTATCGACAATAATTACATTATTTCCGTTTTGTTTTGCTTGTGCAATTGCTGATTGAGCAATTTCTACAGGATTTTTGTTTTCTAAATCAGCATAAACATCAACACCAATTTGTTCTCCTAAAACTTGTAACTGATTGATGGCTGCAGGACGATAAACATCACCAGCAACTAATAATACTTTTTTGTTTTTCTTAGTTTTTAGGAAATTAGCTAATTTACCAGAAAAAGTTGTTTTACCAGAACCTTGTAAACCAGCAATCAATATAATTGTCGGATTATCGTCTACTTTCAGTTCAGTAACCTCACCTCCCATTAATTTTGCTAATTCATCATGAACAATTTTTACCATTAATTGTCCAGGATTAAGCGATGTAATTACGTTTTCACCTAAAGCTTTTTCTTTTACTGTATTTGTAAAATCTTTTGCAACTTTATAACTAACGTCGGCATCAACAAGCGCTCTACGCACCTCTTTTACGGTTTCTGCAACGTTAATTTCTGTAATTTGTCCTTTTCCTTTTAAGGTATGTAATGCTTTATCTAATTTATCCTGAAGATTTTGAAACATTTTGAGTCAATTTTAGGACACAAATATAAAAAATTTATACCGAATAATATAAAATCACACAACAAGGGTTTTAATTAGGTTATAATGATTAACTTGCGTGCTCAAATTTTGGTTGAATGAAAAAAGGTTTAATACTATTTTTATTCTTTGTTACTGGAATAGTTTTCAGTCAAACAAAGAATAATCAAACTTATTATTTTTTTTCCATCGCTTATGGACAAGATAATGAGGTTTATGTAACAGATGTTTATGAAGCAAGCATCGATAACAAAGATATCTATGGCAAACTGGCAGATAGATATACAAAGTTTCAGAATTATTTATTAAAAAATGGAACGATTAGTTCTTTAAAAGAAATTCAAACGGGTTACGAAAAGAATTATCAGAAAAAAGAACAAGCGGAAGCTGAACAAAAATATTTTCTATCTACATTAGAAAAACAACAATTTACAGCGAAAATGATTAATTATTCGCTATAAAACAAAAAAAATCCACTCATTTGAAGTGGATTTTTTATTTCTATTTTGAACTAATTTATTGATCATTCAATAACCTTGCAGCTTCTTTTGCAAAGTAAGTTGAAATTAGGTCTGCTCCTGCTCTTTTGAAACAAGTTAAAGACTCTAAAATAACTTTATCATTATCTAACCAGCCTTTTTCTACAGCAGCTTTTATCATCGCATATTCACCTGAAACCTGATAAACAGAAACCGGAACTTGTAAATTATCTTTCACTAATTTCACAATATCTAAATAAGCCATACCTGGTTTTACCATCAAAATATCTGCACCTTCTTCTACATCAGCAATTGCTTCGCGCAACGCTTCTTGCGAATTATGGTAATCCATTTGATAGGTTTTTTTATCTTTCGGAATTTCTTGAGAATCAACTGGCGCAGAATCTAAGGCTGTACGGAAAGGTCCATAAAAAGATGATGCATATTTCGCAGCATACGTCATGATTCCTACATTATGAAAACCGTTTTCCTCCAACGCAGCACGCATCGCTCCTATTCGACCATCCATCATATCAGAAGGCGCAACAAAATCTGCACCAGCTTCTGCATGAGACAACGTCATTTTTACCAAAGCGTCAACAGTTTCATCATTAATAACTTCTCCATTTTTGATGATTCCGTCGTGACCATAAATTGAATATGGATCTAAGGCAACATCAGGCATTACAATCATTTCTGGAACTGCATCTTTAATTGCTTTGATTGTATTTTGCATCAATCCGTTTGGATTCCAAGCCTCTTTACCTGTATTATCTTTTAAGTTATCACTAACTTTACAATATGTGTTAACTGATTTTATACCTAAATCCCAAATTTCTTTTACTTCTTTTACAGTATTGTCAAGAGATTGGCGGTAAATACCTGGCATTGCAGCAATTTCTTCTTTCACACCTTCTCCTTCAGCCATAAAAATTGGTAAAATAAAATCGTTTGGTGACAAATGATTTTCGCGAATCATACTACGAATTGATTCATTTTTGCGTAGTCGTCTATGTCTGTTATATAAAAACATTTGATTAAAATTTTAGACAAATTTACTCGATTTCATTTGAATAAGGCTAATGAATAATATCAATTATATTTATTAATTTTAAAAGAAAATCAATCATTTGAATAATCAGTTAAAATATTTGTCATTCATCATATTATTTGGATTAATTTCTTGTGGGATCACAAGAAGAATTTATAAATTCAGTTAAAACAATCAAATTCAAAAAATAAATTTAAACTTGCGCAAACGTAGCTAAACAAATATCTTTGCAGCATGCGAATAGATATTATCACTGTTTTACCCGAATTATTAGTTAGTCCATTTTCTGCCTCGATTATGAAACGTGCACAAGACAAAGGTTTAGCTGAAATTCATGTTCACGATTTGAGAGATTTTGGAAAAGGACGTTATCGTCATGTAGATGATTATCCGTATGGAGGAACTTCTGGAATGGTGATTATGTGTGAGCCTTTGGACAAAATGATTTCGAAATTGAAAGATGAACGTACTTATGATGAAATTATTTATTTGACGCCAGATGGTGAAACGTTGAATCAAACAATTGCGAATGATTTGTCATTGAAAGGAAATCTTATGATGATTTGTGGACATTATAAGGGAATCGATCAACGTATTCGAGATATGTATGTTACAAGAGAAATTTCGATTGGCGATTATGTGCTTTCTGGTGGAGAATTTGGCGCAATTATTTTGGCTGATTCTATTATTCGTTTATTACCTGGCGTAATTGGTGATGAGACTTCTGCCCTTTCAGATTCGTTTCAAGATGATTTGTTAGCGCCACCAATTTATACGCGTCCAGCCGAATATAAAGGTCTTAAAGTTCCTGATGTTTTACTTTCGGGTAACTTTCCTAAAATTGAAGAATGGTTGCATGAAAAAGCAGTTGAACGTACAAAAGAACGTCGCCCAGATTTGTTAGAAAAAAGATCAAAATAAACTAAAAAAAGCTTCCGAATTGGAAGCTTTTTTTCATAAATAATTTATTGTATCTTAATTCAATATATTATTTATGAAATACATCT
>NZ_JAOCDF010000005.1:0-117892 GCF_029840775.1 Empedobacter sp. GD03865 | reverse complement strand
CTAGCTGTCATTCTGAGCTTGTCTCAGAATCGCATCTAATATGTCATTTCGAGGTATCGAGAAATCTTTCTATCACTTTTTTATTCATAGCTTATCTATTTTAATTATCGGTATTCATGTGCCCTTCGAGGAAGAGAGCAAAAAAGTAATCAAAAAACTCTTGTCTTTGATTTTCGACGGTCAAAATTAGTTTCAGTCATTCAATATTTTAAATCATTTGCTACGCAAACAGTAAAATATTTTAACCATGACTTTCAGCTTTTTGACACTCGTCTCCAAATCATATGACATTTTCTACATCCTTTTCAATATTCAAATTCGCTGTCATTCTGAACTCGTTTCAGAATCCCATCCTTAGTCTCAACCTCAAATACATAATACAATGTACTTTTTACATCGTACAACTCTAAAATCTAAATACTAACATCTCAATACTAATAATAAGGTAGGCCCCAATAAATTTGGAAAATGTCAATAAAGGCTTTACTTTTAATGTGCGAAAAAAAGAGTATAACCTGGCTGTCAAAGTCTCCTTACCGAGGCTCTGATAGAGAGCGTGTAAAGAAAGGAGCCCCTTTGCTTTACAATCTGTGTTTTAAAAATGTTATAAAAACGGAGGTTTGTCCTTTAAAAAGAAGTAATAAGCCGACCGACTTTGTCCGGTGGCTTTTTACGGATGAATGGAAATTGTTTCGTTCTCATTTTGTGTTGGGTTTTATGGAACGATGTCTCTCCTATATGAAGAAATACTTGCAAAAAAAGCAAGGAGCAGTCTCACACTTTAGACCATGGGCGACCAAACCCTTCTTTATAATCTAACGATAATAAAGCTACTACCTAAAGTTAACGTGAGAACCACTCTCATGCCATATACGAAAGTACAAAACTTTTAAGACATGGAGCGATTCCACGATACTCTCGATAGTAAAATTGGTCGTTTTAGGTCGAGATTACATCGTTTTAATTTGTCTTTATAGACTAATTATCAATTCGCTACAACAAATATAATATTTATTTCTTTAAATGCAAATTTATTTTACAAATAAAACTATAAAACATTAATCAGTAACTTATGGAAGTTAATAAGACGTCTCTTTACAGAATTAATCTTGGAAATAAATTAAGAAGTTTGAGAATAGAAAAACTATATACAATAGATGATATAGTTTATATGACTGAAATATCACGTAGTACTATAATAAAAATAGAAAAAGGTGAAGCAAAAATTATTGATTATTACGTAGAATATGCAAAAGTCGTTCAGTACCCATTGGAAACATTATTAGACTTTAAAATACCTCTTAAACCTCTAAATGAATTACCTAAATATAGATTGGAATCTTTAAAATTAACATCAAAAATTAGGGAGCATATAGTAAATACAAATTTTCTGAATGAAGGTAAAATAGTTGCTGAAATAAAAAAGGAGCTGGTCCGATTAAAATTAGTACCAAAAGATATTACCTCTGTTGCTATCGCTGGTGTTATGAGAAATTTAAAAAATGATGAGTTGGTAAGTTCAGAAGAAACAACTGGTAGAAAGGCTATTTATATAAAGCCTAAGAAATAATTTTAATATCATAATGAGTTTGAAGCTAGTATATTCAATTTTGTTATTAGTATGTTAGCTTTATTTTTAGGTTTGTCTAACTCCAGAGTTTTTTATTTAAAAAAAATCATTTTTAGAATTTGGTTCAGAATGATTGATTCTTTTCGTAATATAGATTTCTCTTTTGAACCAAAATGATGTATCACTATCTTGTGTTAGTTTAACTTCTGTAAATAGTGCGTTTTGACTAAACAAACTTATAGATCTTGTTAAAATGATTTATAATAAATATTCCATAAAGAGGTATATATAAAAATACAAAAAAAACCTCTCAAAGGATCTTTTGAGAGGTTTGATATATTGTAAATAAGTTAAATCTTAACCTACTAATTCTTCTACTTTATCAGCAGCGTCTTTTAATGTGATAGCAGAGTGAACAGCGAAACCTGATTCATCAATCATTTTCTTAGCAATTTCTGCATTTGTTCCTTGTAAACGAACAATAATTGGCACATTAATTTCGTCACCCATATTGTTGTAAGCATCTAAGATACCTTGAGCAACACGATCACAACGTACAATACCACCAAAAATATTGATTAAGATAGCTTTTACGTTTTTATCTTTTAAGATAATACGGAAACCTTTTTCTACACGCTCAGCATCAGCAGTACCACCAACGTCTAAGAAGTTTGCAGGGTTACCACCAGATAATTTGATGATATCCATAGTTGCCATTGCTAAACCAGCTCCGTTAACCATACATCCTACATTACCGTCTAATTTTACGAAGTTTAATCCAGCTTCACCAGCTTCAACTTCTGTTGGATCTTCTTCTCTTGTATCACGTAAAGCAGCAATATCTGCATGACGGAATAATGAGTTATCATCGATAGATACTTTAGCATCTACAGCGATAATTTGATCGTCAGATGTTTTAAGAACTGGGTTAATTTCGAACATAGAAGCGTCAATCGCAACGTATGCATTATATAAAGCAGTGATAAATTTAACACCATCTTTGAAAGCATTTCCTGATAAACCTAAGTTGAAAGCAACTTTACGCGCTTGGAAACCTTGGATTCCTACAGCTGGATCAATTTCTTCTGTAAAGATTTTGTCTGGCGTGTGCTCAGCAACTTCTTCGATATCCATTCCACCTTCAGTAGAATACATAATCATGTTTTTACCAGTAGCACGATCTAACAATACAGAAACATAGTACTCTTCAGTTTCAGATTCACCTGGATAATAAACATCCTCAGCGATTAAAACTTGATGAACTTTTTTACCTTCAGCCGAAGTCTGAGGCGTAACTAATTGCATTCCGATGATTTCGTTTGCTTTCTCTTTAACTTCGTCCAAGTTTTTAGCAAGCTTTACTCCACCACCTTTTCCACGACCACCTGCGTGTACTTGCGCTTTTACAACATGCCAACCTGTACCAGTTTGTTCAGTTAACTTTTTAGCAGCTTCTACAGCTTCTTCTGGTGTAGTAGCAACGATACCACGTTGTACTTTCACACCATATTTACTAAGAATTTCTTTTCCTTGATATTCGTGAAGATTCATTTTTTTTGATTTTTCAATTACAAAAATAAAAATATTGTTGATGTATTCTAAATTTTGCCATATTAATTTTATCAGCTTATGCTAAAAAAGTGGTTAATATTGTTTATTTAGAGGTTACAAGATACGAATATTAATGATTTAAAAAGTCAAAACAATTGTTATATAATTTTTAAATCGTAACAAGTACACTAAAAACTAGTTTAATTTGGATGTCTTTATTTTGAATTCAAAAAAAAACTTATCACTTATAATTTAAGACTTAGTACTTAATTTATATCTTTACCTCATGATAAAAGCAGAAAATATTGTTAAGAAATTTGGTGAATTAGAAGTGCTAAAAAATGTTTCTTTATCGATTGCAGAAAAAGAAATCGTTTCTATTGTTGGTGCTTCTGGAGCAGGAAAAACAACTTTGCTTCAAATTTTAGGAACATTAGAAAAAAGTTCTGAGCCAAAGAAATATAATACTTCTATTCAGATTGCGGGACAAGATATCACGAAATTAAACGATCGCGATTTATCTAAATTCCGTAATGAAAACATTGGATTCATTTTTCAGTTTCATCAATTGTTGCCAGAATTTAATGCAATAGAAAATATTTGTATTCCAGCTTTTATCAAAAAAACAAAAAAAGCTGATGCTGAAAAACGTGCAAAAGAGTTGATGTCCTATTTAGGACTTTCGCAACGATTAACACATAAACCGAATCAACTTTCTGGAGGAGAACAGCAACGTGTAGCAGTAGCTCGTGCGTTGATTAATCAACCTAAAGTCGTTTTTGCTGATGAACCTTCTGGTAATTTAGATTCTAAAAATGCTGAAGAATTGCACGAATTATTTTTCAATCTTCGAAACGAATTTGGACAAACTTTTGTCATTGTGACACATAACGAAGAATTAGCAAATATGACCGATCGAAAATTGGTAATGGCTGATGGTTTGTTTGTTGATAGTATGTAAAATCTTTTCGATTAAAATGATTTAATAAAGTTAATACATAATCGCTTAGGATTGAAATTCTAATTCTCTATAACATATTATACTTCTTAGTATATTTGCTAAATGACAGAAATAAAGGATTTTTTAGACGAAAAAGTTCTTCAATATAATACATTAGACTTTATCGATTCTGATCCAGTACAAATTCCGCACAGATTTTCTGCGAAAGAAGATATCGAAATTGCTGGTTTTTTAGCAGCAACAATTGCGTGGGGAAATCGTAAAATGATTATCAATAATGCGAATAAAATGATGCAGTTGATGGGGAATTCACCTTACGATTTTGTAATGAATTTCTCTGAAAATCATTTAGACAATTTGGATGGATTTGTTCATAGAACATTCAATAGTGAAGATTTGAAATTTTTCATGCAATCGCTTCGTAACATTTATCAAAATCATGGCGGATTGGAACAAGTTTTTGCAAAACATCAAACTTCAGATTCAATGCAAGCATCAATTTCGAATTTCAAACAAACTTTTTTCGAAATAGAGCATCCAACTCGAACAACCAAACATATTTCAGATCCGTTGAATAATTCGGCTGCAAAGCGAATCAATATGTATTTGCGTTGGATGATTCGTGATGACAAACAAGGTGTAGATTTAGGAATTTGGAAATCTATTCCAACTTCTATTCTTTCGTGTCCTTTGGATGTGCATTCGGGAAATGTCGCACGAAAATTAAATATTCTGACTCGAAAACAAAATGATGCAAAAGCATTGAAAGAACTCGATACAAAATTACGAGAAATGGATGCAAATGATCCTGTGAAATACGATTTTGCTTTATTTGGTTTGGGTGTTTTTGAAGGGTTTTAACTGAACTGAAAATAATTTTATTTAGAAAAAATAGAATTAAATTCGCTAAAAATAAGTTTGTATGAAAGATTTGAATGGAATAAAATATATCGAACGTTTACCTGTTGTTTCGACTGAAAAAACGCCTCTTTTTGTGCTGATACATGGATATGGAAGCAATGAAGAAGATTTGTTTTCGTTTGTACAAGATTTGCCGCAGAATGCGCATATTGTAAGTGTGCGTGCGTTGCATGATATTGTGTATGGCGGATATGCGTGGTATGATATCAATTTTGTGAACAATGAAAAATGGATGGATGAAACGCAAGCGATAGAATCTCGTAATAAATTGGTCGAATTTATTGATGCAATTGTTCTTCAAGAGAATTTAGATGCAGCAAATGTAACATTGATGGGCTTTAGCCAAGGTGCAATATTGAGTTATGCGATTTCGCTAAATAATCCTGAAAAGATTAAAAACGTGGCGATTTTAAGTGGTTATCCAGAAGCTAAAATTATTGGAGATTTTGATCAATCAAAAGATTTTTTGAACTTAAACTTCTTTGTTTCTCATGGGACAGAAGATGTTGTACTGCCAATTGAATTAGGACGAATGGGTGACGAGTTTTTAAAATCGTTGAATATTAATTTCGAATACCACGAATACAGAAGTGGACACGGAATTGTTCCTCAAAATTATTATGATTTGATGGATTGGATCAAAAGATTTTAACATAGAGCTGAATTTAATTCAGCTTTTTATCATTATAAGAGATCTAAATAAATTTAACTTCTATGGCGTCGCCATGATATTCCTTGAATGAGGCGTCATAGAATTCGATATTCGTATAACGAAATAATAATTCGGTAATTTCTTTTTTCAGAATTCCTTTTCCGTAACCGTGAATTAAAATCAATCGAATTTGACTTTCGAACATAGCACGTTCCACCTCATTTCGAGCAACATCTAATTGCGTTTGTATAATTTGCGCATTATCCAAATCACGCCAATTATCAACCAGATTTTCGATATGCAAATCAATTTCTCGCGTTAAATACGGATGACGATGAGATTTGCGAAAAGTCTTAAACTTTGGTTTCGAAAATTCTTTGATTTCCTCATCGCGGTATTCATCATAATCAATTTCAATCGCTTTGATAATTTCTTCTTGATGATATTCATACTCAAAACCAACCGCATCATTAAAGTAGACAAAATCACCTTTTAACTTGGTAATTGTCCCTGAAATATTATCATCTATCACTTTAACTTTCGTTCCAATCTTGAACATCTTTAAATTTTATATGGATTTAATCTTTAATAATTAAACCAGCAAATTTATCATCAAAACTAACAATTATTGGTTTTAGATTTTTCTTTATACAAAAATCCATAAATGCAGAATTGTCAGAAATATCATCACTCATAAATACTCCTTTTGCTTTTACTTTTGGCCAAATGGTATTGTATGCCCACATTCTACCTTTGTAAGCTTTGTCAGAATCATAGTGGATGAAATCAAAAGTATTTTGTTCTTTAAAAATTTTAGGAAGAGATTCTTGATCTGCATAACGGAATAATTTCCAATATTTTTTTAAAGATTCTGGTATAACAATTCCTACAAAGTCATCATTGTTTTTAGTAACGTACGGCATATCTGAACTATACAAAACACCATTTCTGTTTTGTAAAGACAATAAAATAGCCAAAGAAGACCATCCGTAGGCAACTCCAGTTTCTAAAACATTTTTAGCGTTGAGATGTTCTGTTATTACATAAATAAGGTTCAGCGCTCCAGCACCACCCATTTTAACAGGAGAATTTTTCTCTTTTTCAAGAGCATAAGAAGTTTCATCTTTAAATGAATTGAAGATGTCAACTTTGGGGTCTTTATTGTTGAACAATTTCACGGCTTCTTCTTGAGTAATTGAGTTTTTTATACACCAATCAGTAGCAAGATCTTTACCTTTAGTAGCAGAGTTTCTGTAAAAAATATTTTTTATAATTTTTCTTCCAAGCTCGGGATATAAGGCAGGTCTTTTAATATAAGAGATAAAACTTGTAGAAATTTCAGAGATAAATGACATTTGTTTAGATTTTATTTTTTGAATTACAAATATATATTTATTATCAATAATATGTTAATGTTTTTTATTTAATAATATATTATTGAAAAATGTTACTTTTGTTCACTAAACTAACCAAATGTCAAATCAACCTAAGAAAATAAAAGTACTTTTTAGGCTTCGTTCGTTAGAAATGGGTGGAGTTCCGAGAGTAGTTTTAGATTTATTGCGCAACTTGCCGAAAGATAAATTCGAATTCACATTGATGCTTAATTTATATCAAGGTGAATTGGTCAAAGAAATTCCAGCAGATTTAAAAGTAATTGTTGTAGAAAAAGGAAAAGAACAGATGAGTTCTAATTCTTTTGTTCAAAAAATGCAGCTGATTTGGCGCCGAATGAAATTAGAAGTTTACGATAAATTTCCTTCAATTTTATACAAATTAAAAGTTCCAGAAAAATACGATATTGAAGTTTCGCCTGGTTATGCAGAATTTGATATGGTGTTAAATTCTCCTGATAAAAAATCAAGAAAAATAGGCTGGTTTCATACAGATGTTGGATATGATAAAGATCAAGAACGTGTTTTGAGTAGAATTGAAAAAATGAAACGTTTTGATTTTATGATTTTTGGCTCGAAGCAAACACGTCAAGTAATCGAGGATTTGTATCAAGTTACCTATCCAAAATCGACTGTTATTTATAATGTGATAAAAGTGGATGAGGTTTTGAAAAAAGCCGAGCTTTTTGAGTATTCTTATGAAACAGATTTACCCGTTTTTTCTTCTATGGGAAGATTACATCATCGCAAAGGTTATCATACATTGATGAGGGTGCATAAACGATTATTAGATGATGGTTTTAATCATAAAATAGCGGTAATTGGTGGAGGAAACGAAATGGAAAATTTGATCAATCAACGTAAAGAACTAAATGTTGAAGATTCTTTTTTATTGTTAGATTCTCAAACCAATCCTTATCCTTATATTAAAGCATCTGATTATTTTATTTTGCCAACACAATCCGAGTCATATCCATTGGTTATAGGCGAAGTAATGTGCATGCGAAAACCAATTATTTCGACAAATGTTGGTGGAATTGCAGAAATGATAGATAATGGAGTAGATGGAGTTTTAATTCAATATAATGAAGATGAAATGTACGAATCGATGAAATCTTTTATGACAAATTCTACCTTAGTGTCTAAAATTGTTGATGGAACTGCAAATGCGTACAATAAATTTGATGAAAAAGAGATTTATCGTCAAGTTTCTGAAGTTTTCGAACAACAATATCAAATCAAACTTGAGAATGAGCGAGGTTAAAATTACCATTGTCACGCCTTCATATAATCGTGCGCATACGTTAACGCGTGTGTATGATTCATTAAAAAATCAAACATTCAAAGATTTTAAATGGATTATTATGGATGATGGTTCTACTGATAATACTAGAGAAATTGTTGAAAATTTTCAATCAGAAGGTTTAATTAATATTGAATATTTCTGGAACGAAAATCAACATAAATTCATTACTGTTTTTGAAGGAATTAAAAAAGTGAAGTCTAAATATTTTATGATTGTAGATTCGGATGATTCTTATCCTGAGAACGCTTTACAAACATTATTTGATGAGGTAGAGAAAATCAAAAACCAAGAAGAATATATTTCTGTAATGGGATTGTCGCAATATACAGATGGAAAAATCGTTGGTAATCAATATCCAAATAATGGATTTGATGGTTCAATTTTCGATATGCGTTACAAGTATAAAGTGCGTGGAGATAAGTTTGGGATTTTTATAACAAAGACTTATCAACAATTGTTGAAAAAATTTGATTATTCTCCTTACAAAAACAAAGGATATATTCCTCAACCTGTGTTTTTTAACACGTATGATGCTGATGGTTTGAAGACTAGGTTTGTGAATAAAGTTGTTCGTAACTATCATTTAGATGAAGCGGATGAAAATTCTGTTTCCAATACACGTTGGTCGGGAAAAAACACATTTGGATTGATGGAAGGTTATCGTTCTTTTCTGAATTCTTATGGGACGAAACTTTTCAAATATCCAAAAGCTTTAATCCGTAATTTGGTTGGATATCAAGTTTATTCGATAATTAATCATCGAAACTTATTCAAAATAAATAAAGGATTGAAGCATTTTAAATTGTTATCAATATTACTTTATCCGTTGTCGTATATTTATTATAAATTGAAGTAAAATATGTTATTTAATTCTATTTCTTTTGCGATTTTTTTACCTATCGTATTTGCACTTTACTGGTTGTTAAGAAAGAATTTGAAATTTCAAAATATCTTACTTTTAGTTGCGAGTTACTATTTTTACGGATGTTGGGATTGGCGTTTCATGTTTTTATTAGCTTTTTCAACATTTTTAGATTACTATTCCGGAATTAAAATAGAAGAAGCGACTTCTCAAAGTCTAAAAAAAATATGGTTAACAATAAGTATAGGGATTAATCTTGGTTTTTTAGGATTTTTCAAATACTATAATTTTTTTGTAGATTCTTTTGCAGAAATGTTGGGAGGATTAGGTTTAGAAGTTCATCCTTGGACATTACAAATTATCTTACCAGTAGGTATTTCGTTTTATACTTTTCATGGTTTATCCTATATCATAGATATTTATTATGGAAGACTAAAAGCTGAAAGAAATATTGTTGATTACTCAGTTTTCGTAAGTTTTTTCCCGTTATTAGTTGCAGGACCTATAGAAAGAGCAACACATCTTTTACCACAGATCAAAAAGAAAAGAGTGTTTGATTATTCGCAAGCAGTTGATGGTATGCGTCAAATTCTCTGGGGATTATTTAAGAAAATGGTAATTGCGGATAATTGTGCTATTTACGCTAACGAGATATTCTCTAATCCAGAATCTCAATCTGGATCTAATTTAGTTTTAGGAGCAATTTTCTTTACATTTCAGATTTATGGAGATTTTTCTGGATATTCGGATATTGCGCTTGGTGTGGCTCGTTTGTTTGGTATTAATTTATTAAAAAACTTCAACTATCCTTATTTTTCTCGTGATATAGCAGAATTCTGGCGACGTTGGCACATTTCGTTATCAACGTGGTTTCGCGATTATTTGTACATTCCGTTAGGAGGAAGTAAAGGAGGAAATTGGATGCGTGTGCGTAATACATTTATTATATTTATAGTAAGTGGTTTTTGGCACGGAGCCAATTGGACGTTTATATTTTGGGGATTTTTGAATGCTTTATTTATAATGCCTTCAATTCTTTTGAAAACGAATCGAAATAATTTAGAAATTGTTGCTCAAGATCGAGTTTTACCAAGTTTCAGAGAATTATTTAATATGATTTTGACGTTTAGTTTAACCGTTTTAGCTTGGATATTTTTTCGTGCGAATTCGGTTACTCATGCGTTTGAATATATTGGAGGAATTTTTAATCAATCGCTATTTTCATTCCCAACTTTAAGAAAAAGTGCTTTAGCTACATTAATTTTAGTTGCATTTTTATTGGTGATTGAATGGATTGGTAGAAGAAATAATTATGGAATTGAGAAGTTTTTAACTTCTAAACCAAGATGGGTAAGATGGTGTTTTTATGCTTTTGTTGTGATGTTAATTGGTTTGTTTTTACAAACAGAAGAAAGTCCATTTATTTATTTTCAATTTTAAAAGATGAAGAAATTTTTAATTAACATAGGTCTATTTTCATTATTTGCAATTGTATTTTATATTGTTGTTATGCCTCTTTGGAGCTCTGTTTTACCATTTTATATGTCAAAAAATGTGAGAAGTTGCATGGGGTGTTACGGACATACTTTTACACGAATGCAAGATGCACAAAAGATTAAAAATGTAGATGTTTTAATCGTTGGTTCTTCACATGCGTATCGAGGAATTGATCCTAGGGTTTTGCAAAAAGAAGGTATTTCTGCTTTCAATCTTGGTTCTAGTTCGCAAACGCCAATCAACACAAAAGTTTTGTTGCATCAATATTTAGAACAAATTAATCCCAAAATCGTTGTTTACGAAGCTTATGCAGGTACAATGAATATTGATGGAGTTGAGTCTTCTTTGGATATTCTAAGCAATAATAAAATAGATATTAATTCTATTAAAATGGCTAATGAAGTGCATAATTTATTAGCGTATAATACTTTAATTTTTTCTGGGTTTCGTCAAACTTTTGGTTTAAATAAAAGATTTAAAGAAGCTATTCAGCAAGGGGATGATACTTACATTTCTTCAACAGGATATGTCGAATCAAAATTTAAAAATAATATTTTTAATAAAGAAAATTATACAAGTTGGGATTTAAGAGACAGTCAAAAAGAAGAATTGATTAATAATATAGAATTTATTAAAAGTAAAGGGATTGATGTTTATATTATTCAGGCACCTATTACAAAAACGCTTTATAACTCAATTAATAATAATAAAGATGTAGATGTTTTTTTAAGTAATTTAGGTAATTATAAAAACTATCAAAATTTAGTTGAATTAAGAGATTCGACTGATTTTTATGATAACAACCATTTGAATCAGATTGGTGTCGAGAAATTCAATGCAATTTTAAGCAAAGATTTAAAAATTCTTTTAAAGAAATAGTAAATTTATGATCAACCAACAAAAAAAAATACTTTTTGTTTATTACAAGCTTTTCAAAGCTGGAGGAGTAGCGCGCGTATTAGTTTCTTTAGCAAATGAATTAGTTGCAAAAGGAAATGAAGTTTCGATTGTGATTATGATTAATGATACAGCTAGTTTTTTTGAGCTTGATAAGCGTGTAAAAATCATCGTGATTGATACTTTTTCGCATTGGGGATTTCAAAAAATAAATGTTAATCTGAATAAATATTTTCCAAAATTACCTTACAAAAATAACATCAAAAATTATGTGTACGATTTTGGGCAATGGGAAATGTTACATAAATGGATGAACAAGAATGGGCAAAATTATGATGTAATTATTTCTTCTTGGTACAAATTGTCTGCACAATTAGCTCTTAATAAAAAAGTTAGAAATAAAACGATTGCTTGGGAACATGCTAATTTTGAAGTTGGTGGAAAATTATGGAAAGATACTTTACGAAAACATTATAAGAAGTTGAAAGGTGTTGTTTGTATTAATTCAAACTCTTTAGAACATTATAAAAGTATTCATAAAAATGCTCATTTGATTCCCAATTTAATAGGAGAACCTTTTGAGTCTTTTGATCAAAATTTGATTTCTCAAAAAGAAAATACCTTAATTTATGTTGGTCGATTAGATGCAGACAAAAATGTTGGTGAATTGATTGATATTGTAAATGAAATAGATCTTAAAGATTTTAAGTTCAAAATTATTGGAGATGGTCCAACAAAAACTCAATTGGAGGATAAAGTGAAATCTATAGAGGTTCTAAAAGGTAAAGTTCAGTTTTTAGGAAGTCAATCTATTTCAGAAATTTATCAGGAACTTTCTAAAAGTAAAATATTTTTATTTACAAGTAAGACAGAATGTCTACCAACAGTTTTGATAGAAGCGAATTTAACAGCTAATGCGTTAATTTCTTATGATTGTAATTATGGTCCTTCGGATATTGTGAATGAAAAGAATGGTTTTTTAATTCCAATGAATGATAAACAATTGTTTAAAGAGAGATTGCAATTTTTGATTAATAATCCTATGATATTGAATAATCTACGTATATCAAGTTATGAAGAGTCAAAGGAATGGGGAAAAGAAAAAATATTAGATAAATGGATAACTATTTTAAAATAGATATAATAATTAAATGCTAAACTATTTAAAACTTATACGAGTTAACCAATGGGTAAAAAATCTATTTGTTTTTTTACCAATATTTTTTTCGGGAAATTTATTGAATATCGATTTGTTTATTGTGTCGTTTTATGGCTTTTTAATCTTTTCGTTTGTGGCAAGTAGTATTTATATTATCAATGATTATGTCGATATAGAAAAAGATAAAAAACATCCCGAAAAGAAAAATAGACCATTGGCAAGTGGTAAAATATCGAAGCAAAATGCTTTAATTCTATTTGTTATTTTAGTCATTGTAACATCAATTCTGATTTATTTTTTTGGAAATAAATATGTCGCAATTCTTGTTGGAATTTACTTTTTTATGAATTTGGCTTATTCATTCAAGTTAAAACAAATTGCAATTCTTGATGTGATGATTATAGCATTTGGATTCTTACTAAGAGTTTTTGTTGGTGGTTATATGACTAGTTTAATTGTAACGGATTGGACAACTTTGTTAGTATTTGATTTGGCACTAATTTTAGCTTTAGGAAAACGTAGAGGGGAATTAATTAATGCCGATTTACAAGGAATTACAAGGAAATCTCTAGATGGTTATAATCTCAATTTTCTTAATTCTGCCTTGGCTATAACTTGTACTGTCGCTGTAATTTGTTACATGATGTTTATTCTTTCCCCAGAAACACAATCCAAATTTCACCATTATATTATTTATACCTTTATCTTTGTTTTTGCAGCCGTTTTGCGCTATTTGCAACAGACGTTTGTATATGCTAAAACAGAATCTCCGACTAAATTGATTTTTAAAGATCATTTTCTTCAAATTTTAATTGTTATGTGGGGAATCTGTTATGTTTTATTGATTTATTTTAACAATGGAAAATAAAAAATTAATCCCAGTTGCCAATTGGGGACTGTATCCATCTATAAAAGCCAATGTTGTCTCTCCAACTACAATTCTAGAATTTCAGGAAGCAATTCTTTCAAATGAAGAAGTTATTGCGAGAGGAAATGGTCGTTGTTATGGAGATGCATCATTACAAAATACAATTATTTCAACTTCGAAATGGAATAAATTTATCGATTTTGATCGCGAACATGGCATTATAGAAGTTGAATCTGGTGTTTTATTATCAGATATTTTAGAAGTTTCAATTCCGGCAGGATATTTCATTTCAGTCACTCCTGGAACCAAATTTATTACAGTTGGCGGAGCAATTGCATCAGATGTTCATGGAAAAAATCATCACATCGATGGTTGTTTTTCTGATCATTTAATTCATTTCGATTTAATGATCGAAAATGGAGATATTTTACATTGTTCAAGAAATGAAAACACAGATTTGTTTTGGGCAACAATAGGAGGAATGGGATTGACAGGAATTGTTATTTCTGCTAAATTTATGTTGAAAAAAATTGAGTCAGCATATATTCGAAATGAAGCAATTCAGGCAAAGAATTTAGATGAAATTTTCGAACTATTCGAATCTTCTGAATCTTGGACATATAATGTTGCGTGGTTAGATTGTTTACAAAAAGGAACTTCTTTAGGAAAATCGATTATGTTGCGAGGCGAACATGCGACTTTAGATGAGTTACCTCAAAAATTTAAAAAGAATCCTTTAAAAATTAAGAAGAAATTAAACTTAAATATTCCATTTTTCTTTCCAAATTTTGCGTTGAATCCTTTATCAATTAAGATTTTCAATTGGTTATATTTTAATAAACAAGGTAAAAAGCATTTGAAAAATTATGTGGATTACGAAACATTTTTTTATCCGTTAGATGCTGTTCATAATTGGAATCGTATTTATGGGAAAAATGGTTTTATTCAATATCAATTTGTGATTCCAAAGGAGACGGGAAAAGAAGGAATGCGAAAGATTTTGGAAACAATTGCTGCTAGTGGAAATGGTTCTTTTTTAGTCGTATTGAAATTGTTTGGTGATAATAATCCAAAAGCGTATAATTCGTTTCCAATGAAAGGATATACCTTGGCTTTAGACTTTAAAGTGAATAATAAATTAGAAAAATTAATTGCAAGTTTAGATAAAATTGTGATGGATTATGGAGGACATATTTACCGAACAAAAGACGCGATGTCTAATCCTGCTTTGACAGATTATTTACAACATATCGATTCTCCAAAATTCGAGTCGATGCAAAACGAACGTATCAATAGATTTAAACAAAAATGATAGTAATAGGATCAAATTCTGATGTAGCAATAGCTTTTGTAGAAAAGGTTTTGAAAGAAGGTAAACGTTTTCCGATGGTTTATTTATTTACATCAAACATCGAAAAAACAAAGAAGTTAGCCAACCATTTTTATGCAAAATATGAGCAAAAATGCGAGATTGTTCATTTCGATTTAACAAAAGAAAACGATTATTCTTTAATTTCTCATATCGATTCTGAATTATTGTTTTGTGCAGCTGGATATTTAGGAAAAAATTCGGAAGAAGGTTTATATGATGATTGGAACACGAAACAAATAGTAGAAGTTAATTACTCAAAATTAATTGTCTTAATTAATCATTTTGCGCAGAAATTCGAAGCAAAAGGTTCGGGAACTATCATTGGATTGTCGTCTGTAGCTGGTGAACGTGGTCGTCAAAGCAATTTTATTTATGGATCTGCAAAAGCTGGTTTCACAGCTTATTTAGCTGGTTTGAGAAATTATTTATTCCATAAAAAAGTTCATGTAATGACAGTTATTCCAGGATTTATGGATACGCAAATGACAGCTGATATTGAAACACCAAAACCATTAACTGCTCAACCAGATCAAGCGGCTAATATTATTTATAAAGCTTATGTCAAAAAGAAAAATGTTGTTTATGTAACATTTTTGTGGTGGGGAATTATGATGATAATTCGTAATGTTCCTGAATTTATTTTCAAAAAAATGAAAATGTAATGAATCGCAATTTATACCTTTTTGATTTTGATGGAACATTAACTTGTAAAGATACCTTATTCGATTTTTTAAAATTCTCTTTTTCTAAAGTTTATTTCGTTAATTATCTGATGTTTATACCGTTGTTTGTCGTTTCAAAATTAAAGATAATTGATGCTGGTTTTGTAAAAGAAATGTTTATTTCGAAATTTTTGAAAGGAAAATCTTATGTTGAAATTAACCAATTAGCTCAAAATTATTTCGAAAAAAATCATCAAGAATTAATTTATTCAAAAGCTGATGAATATATTAAATCGTTAAGTAATTATAATGACAAATTTATCGTTTCAGCTTCTGTCGATTTTTGGATTCAACCTTTTGCTGATTATTATGAAATGGGACTAATTTGCACCAAAGCAAAATATGATGAACAAGGTTTTTTTACAGGGAAATTTGCTTCACCAAATTGTAATTATCAAGAAAAAAAGAATAGAATCGAGAAAGAGATTGATTTGTCTTTGTACGATCAAATTATTGCTTTTGGTGATACAAAAGGTGATGAAGCAATGTTTTCGATCGCTACAAAATCTAATTTTAGATATTTTAATAAATAAAACTATATTTGTACGACCAAACTATAGCTATGAAAGATTCTTTGAATAAAAGTAAAATTTTTATTGCTTCAATATTGATTTTACTTCTTAAATCTATCTTTTTCTTTACTCGCCATATACAAGAAGATGCTTTAATTTCGTGGCGTGTTGCTCGAAATATCATCGAATATGGTGTTTACGGTTATAATGGTGCTGAAAAAATTTCGGCCTCTACCACGCATCTTTATGTTTTTGTAGGAGTTATTTTTCAGTCTTTTTTTGGAGAAGGAAACTTCATTTATCCACTCCTTATTTTCAATACAATCTTATTGACAGTTGGTATTTATTGGCTTGGAAAACTATTTTTTAATTCTACAAATAAGATTATTTTATTCATTTTATTTGTTAGTTTTTTACCGCCAGCTATAAAGATGTCAATCTTAGGAATGGAATTCGGAATGCTTTTCTTTTTCTATATGGCATTGATAAAATATGGTTTTGTAGAAAGAAAAAATTGGGCATTTATTCTGTTTCCAGTTTTAATCCTTTGGACGCGTATTGATACGTGTATTTTCTTAGGATTGTTATTTATTTACGATGTAATTCAGCAACGTAAATGGAATAACGCATTGATGATTGGTGGTATTTTAGCTGTTTTATCTACAGTAGCTTTCAATTGGTTTTATTTTGGAGAAATTGTAAATAATACAATTACTTCAAAAAAGAATAACTACTCAAATCCAACTATTTTAGAAAGATGGAATGAAATCAAATTCTTTGGACCAAATTATTTCGGGATTGTAAAATTTCCAACATCTATCTTTAACTTTTCAACTATAATTTTATTTCTAATATCTCTAATTTGTTTAGTTATATTAAATAAAAAATGGAATATTGATAAACGAAAAGTTGTTTCGTTTTTGTTCTTGTTTGGACTTGTTAAAACGTTCATTTTTGGTGCGGCTAATTCATGGTTCGATTGGTATTATTGGATTCCACAAATCTGTCTATTCTTACCTATTATATTAATTGTTTTAGATTCCAAAGAGTATAAAACCTTTTCAATAGTATATTTTATTATCTTTTTTATTCCATTTACGTTATATCAAGCGGTTCATTCTATCGCAACGGGACACGGAGAATGGAATCATGCACGTAAAATAGGTTTGTATTTAGATTCGATTGAACCTAACAAAGACAATTATATATTCTTAGAACCAGCAGGTTATATTCCTTATTTTTCTAAATTGAAAGTAATTGATTATGTTGGGTTGGTCGATAAAAGATTAACAGAAGAAAATATCGTGAAAAATGGTAAAGAAGTAGGTTTTTCTAATCTTATAAATAAAGCAAAACCGAAATATATTTTGGAAGATTTTAAGCCAATGTTCAAAGGCGAATTAGCTGATAAATCTATTTATGAAGATTATGAGTTAATCAAAGAATTTAAAATTGCTGATGTTGCAAAATCGGATAATCCAATTTTAGATAAAATCTATAAATTCAAACCTTCTGGTCGAGATTTCTATTTATATAAACGTAAATCGACAGCGAAATAATGGCAGAAAAGAAGAAAATATTAATACGTATTGGCTCACTTCGTCATGGAGGTGCTGAAAAAGTATTGGTCACTTTTCTCAAAAATCTTTCACCAGAAAAATACGAAATTGACTTGTTGTTAAATCTCTATTCGGGTAAGTATTTAAAAGATGTTCCGTCTTGGATTAATATCTATTATTTGAATAAAGGTGAAATGATTACGACAAATCGTCCGCAGGATATTCCGCAAAAAGCTTTTCGAGTGATTTATCAAAAGATTTTGTCAACGTTTCCAAAGTTGCTTTATAAATTTATTTTACCAAATAAAAAATACGATATAGAGTTTGCGGCAATTCATGGAATGGCAGATGAAATCTTGAATTCTCCGATTAAATCTTCTAAAAAGATAGTTTGGATTCACAATGATTTGTCGAATATTCCTGAATATACAACAGAACGATTGAAAAATTTTTTCAAGTTTGATCAGATTCTAGTGATTTCAGAAAAAATTAATCAATTATTTTTAGGTTTAGCAAATTCAGATGAACAAAAACAAAAAGTGGTTCGAATTTATAATCCTATTGATGTCAGTGAAATTAAAAAGTCAGCATTAGAACCTTGTGAGATTCAGAAAAAAAAGGAGCAACTAACATTTGTTTCAATCGGAACAGTTTTTCCACAAAAAGGATTTGATCGTCTATTGAGAGCACATCGCAGATTGTTAGATGAAGGTTTTCAACATCAAGTTTGGATTGTTGGTGATGGTTATGATTTGCCGAATATCAAAAAATTGGTTGAAGAATTAAAAGTTGAAGAAACAGCACATTTGATTGGTTTCAAAGAAAATCCATATCCTTATTTTGTTCAAGCCGATTATTATATTTTGTCCTCTCGCTACGAAGGTTATCCAACTGTTTTATTTGAAGCGATGGTTTTAGCAAAACCAATTATTGCAACAGATGTTTCGGGAGTTAGGGAAATGTTGAATAATGGCGAATTAGGATATATTATCGATAATGAAGAAGAAGCAATTTATGATGGAATGAAATATTTTATTCAAAATCCTGAAATTGCTCAAAAATATCAACAAATCATTGAAGGAAAAATACTACCTTTTGAGTTAGGTAATGCAGTAAATTCAATTGAAAAATATTTAAACTAAATTATGAAAACAATTATTCAGAAAGATTTTTATCGAAACTTTGGATATTGGACGAATTCTCCTTTTTTGAAAGGTTTTATGAGTCCAGGTTTTCGTTTTATTTATTGTTTAAGAAAAGCTCAACAATATTCTACAAAACATCCTTTAGGATTGATTTATCGTTTATTGTTGCGTCGTTATTCGATTAAATATGGCTATCAAATTTCTGCAAAAACAGAAATTGGAGCAGGTTTAAATTTAGGTCATTGGGGAACTATTGTTGTTAATCCGAAATGTAAAATAGGAAAAAATTGTAACATTGCGCATGGCGTTACCTTAGGTCAGACAAATAGAGGAAAATTGAAAGGTTTTCCAATTTTGAAAGATGATGTTTGGGTCGGTACAAATGCCGTAATTGTTGGTGGAATTACAATTGGAAATAACGTGTTGATTGCGCCAAACAGTTATGTAACGCAAGACGTACCAGATAATTCGATTGTGACAGGAAATCCAATGCAAATTATTTCGAACGAAAAAGCAACGGAAGGTTATATTAATAATAGAATTGATTAAAATTTTTTGAAAACAATACTTTTCATATTGCCAGACCTTAATCAAGGAGGTGCGGAGCGAGTAATTACAACGCTTTGTAATGAATTAGATCGAACAAAATTCTGTCCAAAATTGGTGTTGTTCAAAAAAGAAGGTTATTATTTGAATCATTTGAAAGATGATGTTGAAATTATTGAATTAAAGGTTTCTCGTATTCGTTATTCGATTTTCAAAATTATTCCGTTGATTAAAAAGTTGAAACCAGAAATCGTTTTTACAGGTTGGGGAGAAATTTCCGCTTTTTTATCACCAATCATTTCATTTTTTCCGAAAACGAAGTTTATTACAAGAGAAACAAATGTGGTTTCTGAACATGTAAAACGTAAAGAAATTTTATTCTTTTATCGATTTTATAATAATTTTCATCAGATTATTGCACAAAGCGACGACATGAAAAATGATCTGATTGAGAATTTTAGAATTTCGGAAAATAAAATTGTGAAAATTAATAATCCAGTTGATTTTGATTTAATTAATCGATTAAAAATAGAAAGTATTACTATCGGTTTTGACACGAGCTATAAAAATATTGTAGGAATAGGAAATCTTTCACCACGAAAAGGTTTTGATCTTTTATTAAATGTGATGAATGAATTAAAAGGAGAAAATATACATTTAACGATTCTTGGTGATGGAGCTTTTAAAGATGAACTAGCTCAACAAAAAGGAGAGTTAGGTTTAAATAATGTAACGTTTAAAGGAAAAGTTTCAAATCCATTTGTTTATTTAAAGAATGCAGATTTGTTTGTGCTTTCTTCTCGTTACGAAGGTTTTCCGAATGTTTTGTTGGAAGCTGGAGCTTGCGGAACTTATAGTTTGGTAAATAATTGTACGGGAGGAATCAATGAAATTGTGCAAGAAGGTATTAATGCAGAAATTTTTCCAATTGAAAATTCGAAGGGTTTTGCAGAAAAAATGAAAGAAGTTTTACAAGAGAATCATTCAAAAGAACAAATAATTTCGAGTATTTATTCTCGATTTAGTAAAGAAAAAATAATTCAACAATACGAATCAATTTTTGATAAAATATAATGTCAATTCAGCCTAAAATATCAGTCATTGTACCAGTTTATAACACCGAAAAATATCTTTCGAAATGTTTAAATTCGATATTGAATCAAACGTTGAAAGATATTGAAGTGATTGTTGTGAATGATGGTTCTAAGGATAATTCGCAAGAAATTATTGATGAATTTGTTTCTAAAGATTCGCGCATAATTTCTATTCAGAAAGAAAATGGAGGATTAAGTGATGCGAGAAATGCTGGTATTGATAAAGCGAAAGGTGAATTTATTGCTTTTATTGATTCTGATGATTACATTGATTTAGCGATGTTGGAGAAAATGTATGAATTGGCGAAAAGAGATGAATCTGAAATTGTTTTGTGTGATTTGGTAAAAGTTGATGAAAATGGTAAAGAATTTCGTGATTTACCGCAATCGCCTCAATTGCCAGAAAAAATAATTTTAGCAGAAGATTTTACCATTTTTGGTGAAATGAGTTGCTTTGCTTGTAATAAAATCTTCAAAAAATCGTTGTTTGAAAATCATCGATTTAGAAGAGGAATTCATTTTGAGGATATAGAATTGATTCCGAAATTAGTTTTAGATTCGAGTGTTATTTCTAAAATTAATGAACCTTTTTATAAGTATTTTGAACGACAAAACTCTATAAGCAAAACACATACAGAAAAAGGTTTGGATATGTTTGTAGCTGTAAATGAGGTGGCAAATTATTTTTATCAGAGTAATTACAATACATTTGTAACTGAGTTAAAGCGTTTTCAAATCATACAAGGTTATTATTCGTATTTAGCTTATTTGGCTTATGTGAAAGATAATAATTTGAAGCGTAAAATGTTAAATGTTTTGAATGACTTTTTAAAGGCGAATAACTTAACAAAAAAAGAACTTAAAAACTATATACGTTTCGATAGAAATTATTTAAATTCATTACCATTGAAAAAAAGAATTTTTTACCATTTAGCCATGATTTATCCTCAACTATTACTTAAATTTTAATCGGTAGTGAGTTTTATTTATTTATTCATATTTGCATTTCTACTTGTCGCATCTTTTTTAGAATTTTCTAATAAAAAGGTTAGTACACAATTATATGTATTAATTGTTGTGATAATGTGTTTAACTGCTGGATTAGGGTATGCATTGAGTCCTGATTGGATTGCTTATTATAATACTTTTAATTTATTAGCTGATGTAAATTGGTCTGAATTTGATCGTTTTGCAGAAATGGCAAGTATGGAAAAAGGATACCTAGGTTTAAACAAAATTCTTGTTGATTACGGTTTCGATTTTGGTATGCTTACGTTAGTAGTGGCAACTACTTCGCTTATTCTAAAGACAACAACTTTCTATAAATATGGAGGATTTCCTTTTTTAGTACTATTTATTTATGCGATGCCAAACTTCATGTTCGAAGAGCACGTTCATATTAGACAAGGATTGGCAAATGCAATTGCATTATATTCCATTCGATATGTAATTGATCGTAATTTAATCAAGTTTTTAATTTGTATTACAATAGGATTTCAATTTCATGAGTCGATCATTGTATTCATTTTAGCATATTGGATTGCTCCAATGAAGTTTGATGAAAAATTTATAGGTTGGTTAGTTGTTTTTTCTATCATAGGTTTCTATACAGGACTAAATTCTATTATTGAGGTTATTATGCAATATATGCCAATTGGACAAGATAAGTTTGAGGATTATCAAAGTCAGTTATATAATGAAGGTGATGGTGTAGCAGTAGGTGATTTCGTGAAGATTATTTCAATTCTTTCAATTATTATTTATAATAAATATGCTGTAGAAGATAAATTATATTGTTATTTCCGTAATCTTTTTGTTTTTGGAGTATTACTTTACTTCTTTCTAGGAAAAGGAATTTTTGGTATTAGATTACCAGGATTTTATTTAGTTTTCTTAGGGCTTACAGTAGGAAGATTAGTGTATTCTTTCAACGGAGAAAAGTTTAAACGGAATTTTATTTATGTAAGTTTTGTTTCTTATACTATTTTATTGATTTTTTGGTTTCAAGTTAAACAGGGACATAAATCGAATTTTGGTAATTATAGAACATTTTTTAATAAAGAGGCAGTTTACGGATTATGGAAATGGAAATAGTATCAATTATAACACCATGCTATAATTCAGAAAAATATATAGCTGATACTTACAATTCTATAAAATCTCAAAGCTATAAGAATTGGGAATGGATTATTGTAGATGATTGTTCATCAGATAAATCTGTCGAAATAATTAAATCTTTTAATGATAATAGAATAAAATTAATTATTCAATCTAAAAACCAAGGAGCTGCCTATTCTAGAAATTTAGCATTAAATAAAGCACAAGGCAGATTTATAACATTTCTCGATAGTGACGATTTGTGGTTACCAAATTTTTTAGAAACTACAATTAATTATTTAATAGAGAATAATGAAGAGTTAGTTTATTCAAGTTATAAGCGTGTTGATGAAAATTTAAAGCCATTGTTAACAGATTTTATTGCTGTAGATAAAGTAGATCGAAATCGAATTTTATACAATTGTCCTATTCCGATGTTAACATCTGTATATGATTCAAAACGAATTGGAAAAATACCAGTTCCAGATGTAGAACTTCGAGAAGATCATGCCATGTGGATAGATTTGTTAGGTAGAATAAAATATGCAAGAGCTATCAATGAATCTTTAGCTATTTACAGAATTCGAAATAACTCTGTTTCTCGAAATAAATTACGAATTGCTAAAAAACAATATGATGTCTATAGATATTATTTAAAAATGAATATTTTCAAATCATCATATTATACATTTTTTTGGGCTATGAATGGATTAAAAAAATATGGAAAATTTTAAATTATTAGAATATTTATATACGCTAAACATTTCTCCTTTATATATTAACATAATGGGAGCCTATTTTTTTGCATTAATCATTACATTGATCTCAATTCCGAAAATTATACGTATCTCCTACAAAAAACAATTGATGGATGTGCCTGGAGAGAGAAGTTCTCATGAAAATAAAGTGCCAACTTTAGGAGGTGTAGCTTTATTTTTTGGGATTGTTGTATCCACCTCAATATTTGCAACTGAATTAGGTGTTAACTATTCTTTCTTTTTATCTGCAATTACAATATTATTTTTTATTGGATTAATGGATGACTTATTAGTTGTAGCTCCTGATAAAAAATTATATGGTCAGATTATAAGTACTATTTTAATCATTTTTGGTTCTGGTATAATGATTAAGTCATTTTCAGGGTTATTTGGAATCTATGAAATTCCTTACTTTATTGGAGTTATTTTAACCATTTTTGTTTTCATAGTCTTAATAAATGCGTTTAATTTAATTGATGGAATTGATGGTTTAGCTGCAGGAATTGGTATAGTAATTAGTTTGTGTTTTGTTTATATATTCTATAGAATATTTGATTACGGAATTGGAATTTTGGCGATTAGTACACTAGCAGTTTTATTAGGTTTTGGAAGGTATAATTTGTCTAAAAAGTTTAAAATATTTATGGGAGACACAGGTTCTATGGTGATAGGATTTATCTTAACTTTTATGGCAATTCGTTTTTTATATATTAGTGAAACCTCTAGTTTAGGATTAAAAACGGGTCCTGTTTTACTTCTTTTTATTTTTGTAATTCCAATAGTAGATACATTATCCGTTTTTACAATCCGGATTCTTAGAAAAAGAAATCCTTTTTCGGCTGATAAAAACCATCTTCATCACCAGTTTTTAAAATTAGAATTAACTCATATTCAAACTTCAATAATATTAGTATTAATTAACATTTTTTTTATATTCATTGGGTATTATTTTAGAAATATTGAAATTAATAAACTATTTTTGATCTTTATTGTTTTATCAATTAGTTTTGTTGTCTCTCTACGATACGCTGTAGTATTAAAAAAGAATAAAAAAATATCATTATAAAAATGCATTACTTAAAATCAACTTTAACCAAAACTGTAATTTTATTGATCCTCATGAATTTATTTTCGTGTATATCATTAAAAGATGTTCAATTAATTCAACCTGATCCAAATTTAAAATTAGATACAAATGGTAAAATAACTTTTGATAAGCCAGAATATTATATTCAGAAAGGGGATCGAGTATTAATAAATGTTTCTTCAGCATCTAGAGAATCAATGGGGATACTTAGTGATTTTATATCTTCAGGGAATAGAACTTTTGCACAAGGAGAAAATTCTGGAGTGGTAGTTAGAAAAGATGGAAATATAGAATTACCTAGAATCGGTTTTGTTCATTTAGAAGGATTAACTATAGAACAGGCGCGTAAGAAAATCCAAGATGAGTTTTATAAAATCTATGATGAAAAAGGAACTTTTATCGACGTTAATTTAGCAGGTATTGAGTATACTATTGTAGGAGAGGTTCAACAAGGTACGTATAGAGCAAACAAAAGAGACTTAACAATTTTAGAAGCTTTTTCAAAAACAGGATCGAATAATATTTATGCTGATTTAAAGAATGTTCGAATTATTAGAACAGATTTAGATGGAACAAAGCAGGTTTATGTCGATTTAACAAAAGAATCTATTATGAATTCTGAGTATTATTGGATTCAGAATAATGATATTATTGTTGTTAATCCTCGTAAAGAAAAAGTATGGGGTGTAGGACTAAATCCTCTTACTGTTGTTACTACTATAATGGGAGCAATTGCAACAATTTTAGGAGTTTATTTATTCTTTGATAAAATATAATAATGGCAGATACAACAATTAATCAAAAAGTTAAGAAAAAACAATCTGACTTTATTGATGTAGAAAGGCTTATCCCAAGATTATTGAATGCTTGGCCATTATATATAATTTCGATGCTAATTGCGTTGGCGGTAGCATATTATCTTAATAATTGGAAGCTGAACAAAATTTATACAGCAAATACAACATTTAAAATTAAAGATAATAGTTCTGCTAATAATTCATTAGCCTCTAACTCTATTAACTTTATTTGGGGAGGAAATGCAAATAAAATTGATGGGTTAACGTATACATTAACTTCTCGTATTCATAATGAGAAGGTTGTAAAAAGAGCAGAATCTTATATTTTCTATACGGAAGAAGGACGTTTAAAAAAATCTAATATATATAAATTAGATGCTCCTTTTCATGTTCATATTGATACATTACATCAACAAGTTGCATATGTTGATGTAAAAGTAAAACCTAAAGATCATAACTCTTTTTATTTTGAAGTCGAGAACAAAAATGGTTCTTTATATCAGTTTACTAAAGATAGTATTATAAAGTCTGACGAGTTGAATTTACCTAAAATTGGTTATTATAATCAATGGATGGTAGGTAAAAATTATAAAATCATGTTGACTCGTTCAAATGTACCATTTTCTGAGAGCTCAATATCATTTAAATTAGTCACAATCAAAGATGCAACAGGAAGAGCTGTACAGAATTTTAATGTCACAAATCCATCTAAAATTTCAAGTATAATAGCTGTTTCAAAAAATGCTGAAAGTTTGAATGAAGCAGTTGATATTTTAAACAATTCAATTCAAGTTTTAATAGAAAATGAATTAGCAGAAAGAAATTTATCAGCCTACCAAACACGTAAATATTTACAAGAACGAATCGCAGCTGTTAAACTTAAATTAGATAGTGCGACAGATAATTTACAAGAGTTACAGAAGAAAACAGGAGTTTATAATTTCGATTCAAAAAAAGGTGAGCTTTTAGGTAAACTTACTGAATTAGATAAAGAACGTGTAACTGTAGAAGAGAAAATTAATGCATTACATCGTTTAATGCCTAAAAAATCGAGTAGTGTTGATAATTTAATTGCACTTAATATAGCTGGTCTAGATGTTTCTTATTATATGACTAACGTCGATCAATTAGAGGGTCTTGAAAATCAACGTGAACAAATGCTTAAAATCTATAAATCTAATACAGATGAAATTAGAGAAATAGATCGCCAATTAGTTAAAACAAGAAATAATATTTCGAATGTAGTTAATGCACATTTACAAAAGCTGAATACAGATCTATCAATGATTAACGCTAAGTTAACGGAATCCGAATTCAAAGCAAAAGATTTACCATACGAAGAAATTGAATTCGTGGAAGCAAATCGCGGATTTGAATTAAACAGTACATTATATTCAACTTTAATTAATCAATTAAATACAACTGATTTATCTTTAGCATCTATCGTATCTGATATCACGATTATTGATCCAGCTAAAAATCAAGGTCAAGGTTCTATTTATCCAAATCCGCAGCGTAATTATTTAATAGCTTTGGGAATTGGTTTATTGATTCCTTTGATTTATGTTGTGATTAAAGAATTATTAGACTTCAAAGTTCGTGTTTTAAAAGATATTACAAGTCGTACACATATTCCAATTATTGGTTTAGTTGGTCCTTTGGGAGATAATTCACCTTTAGTTGTAATCAACAATCCAAAATCAGGAATTTCTGAATCGTTTAGATCAATTCGTTCTAATCTGAAATATTTATACAAGAATCCAGGACTTGAAGATCATAACAAAACGATTTTAGTGACATCATTTATTGGAGGTGAAGGTAAAACTTTCAATGCGATGAATATTGCGAGTTCACTTGGTTCTATGGATAAGAAAACGGTTCTGATTGGATTAGATTTACGTAAACCAAAAATCTTTGATGATTTTAACATTAATAATAAAACAGGAGTTACAGACTATGTTGCGGGGGATTTAGAGTTAAATCAAATTACACAACGTACAATTTTACCAAATTTAGATATTATTACAGCAGGTCCAATCCCTCCAAATCCTTCAGAATTGATTTTGAGTAATCGAATGGATCAATTATTTGCTGAGTTGAAAGAGAAATATGAATTCGTAATTATAGATTCACCGCCAATAGGATTAGTAACAGATTCGTACGATTTGATGCGTTACGCAGATTGTACATTGTATGTAACACGTTACAATTATTCGGAGAAAAACTTTATCAATGCAATTTCGAATAAATACGATGAAGGTGAAGTTTCGAATGTCGGAATTATATTCAACGATTTCCAAATTAAAACTGGTTACGGTTACGGATATGGTTATGGATACGGTTATGGATACGGTTACGGATATGGCTATGGTTACGGATATTTTGCTGGAGATGAGAATTTTGATAATTCATCATTCGGAAAAATAAAACGTTTAGCTTCTCGAATTAAAGGTAAATTCTTTTAATTCAAATGATCTTAAAGAACATATTTGATTATATACTTGCATTAATCCTACTAATATTTTTAGTGGGATTAATTGTTTTGTTAATTATCATAAGTTCTATTGATACCAACCAATTTGGTGTTTTTACACAAAAAAGAGTTGGGAAAGACGGAAGATTTTTCAATATTTATAAAATCAGAACGATGAAAGGGGTTTCTAAATCGACAATAACAACGGATCAACATCAAATTACCAAAATTGGAAAGATTCTTCGAGATTATAAATTGGATGAATTACCTCAATTGTTCAATATTTTAAAAGGAGAAATGAGTTTTGTTGGACCTCGTCCTGATGTCGCTGGTTATGCGGATAAATTGATTGGAGAGGATAGATTGATGTTGAAAGTTAAACCTGGAATTACTGGTCCTGCTCAATTGAAATATCGTAAAGAAGAAGAAATTTTATCCAATGTAAATGATCCAATCAAATATAATGATGAAATTCTTTGGCCAGATAAAGTTAAGATTAATGTAGAATATGTAAAGAATTGGAGTTTTCGACAAGATTTGATTTACATGTTTCAAACAATATTCAAAAAATAAAAAGAGAATCCTAAAATTGGATTCTCTTCTATTTTTAAAAATATTTTTGTTTTTCTAAACTTGAATAACACCTAAATTAAATTGTTTTTCAATCGGAGCATGATTTGCAGCTTCAATTCCCATCGAAATCCATTTACGCGTATCCAAAGGATCAATAATTCCATCTGTCCACAAACGTGCCGCAGCATAATAAGGACTTGTTTCATCATTGTATTTTGCTGTAATTTCGTTCAAAAGTTCTTGCTTTTTCACTTCATCAACTTCTACACCTTGTGCTTTCAAAGTGGCTTCTTTTATTTGTAACAAAACTTTCGCAGCCTGTTCACCTCCCATAACTGCCAATTGAGCCGAAGGCCAAGCTGTAATTAATCTAGGATCATATGCTTTTCCACACATAGCATAGTTTCCTGCGCCATAAGAATTTCCAACTATAATCGTGAATTTTGGAACAACAGAATTCGAAACTGCATTTACCATTTTCGCACCATCTTTGATAATACCACCATGTTCAGATTTAGATCCAACCATAAAACCAGTTACATCTTGTAAGAAAACTAACGGAATTTTCTTTTGGTTACAATTCGCAATAAAACGAGTTGCTTTATCTGCAGAATCTGAATAAATCACGCCACCAAACTGCATTCCGTCTTTTTTAGACTTCACAATTTTACGTTGATTAGCTACAATTCCAACCGCCCAACCATCAATTCGCGCATACGTACAGATGATTGATTTCCCATAATCAGGCTTATATTCGTCCAATTCCGAGTTATCAACAATTCTGTTAATAATCTCATACATATCGTACTGCTCAGCACGAGATTCAGGTAAAATACCATAGATTTCTTGCTCATCTAAAGCAGGTTTAGCTGCTTCAATTCGATTAAATCCAGCTTTTTCATAATCACCAATTTTACCAACGATAGATTTTATTCTATCCAACGCATCTTTATCATCTTTTGCTTTATAATCAGTCACACCAGAGATTTCGCAATGTGTTGTTGCTCCACCTAAAGTTTCGTTGTCGATGTCTTCTCCAATAGCAGCTTTTACCAAATAACTTCCAGCTAAGAAAATAGAACCCGTTTTGTCTACAATCATTGCTTCGTCGCTCATAATTGGTAAATATGCTCCACCAGCAACACAACTTCCCATCACAGCAGAAATTTGAGTAATTCCCATTGATGACATGATTGCATTATTGCGGAAAATTCGACCAAACATTTCTTTATCAGGAAAAATCTCATCTTGCATTGGTAAATAAACACCTGCGCTGTCCACTAAATAAATAATTGGTAATTTATTTTCCATCGCAATTTCTTGCGCACGCAAATTCTTTTTACCTGTAATTGGGAACCAAGCACCAGCTTTTACAGTTGCATCATTCGCAACAACAATACATTGTTTGCCAGAAATGTAACCAATTTTTACAACAACACCTCCCGAAGGACATCCGCCGTGTTCTTTGTACATTTCATCGCCTGTTAAAGCACCAATCTCAATGTTCGGTTTTTTTTCGTCTAAAAGATAATCAATACGTTCTCTTGCAGACATTTTTCCTTTGCTATGCAACGCATCAATTCTTTTTTGACCTCCGCCAAGGTAAACTTGTTTCAGTTTTTGGCGTAGTTTAGAAAGTAATAATTTGTTATGATCCTCTCTTTTATTAAAAGTTAAATCCATTGTGGTTTTCTGTTTGTTTACAGCCCTAAACTAATGAATTTTATCGAATTCTTAAAATGAAATTTAGACTTGAGAATCAACGAATACAAAGTTCATGCAATGCGTTTGGATTTGAGGAAAAAATGACAGAAAATCAGTTTCTAGATTCGCATAACTTTTTTCAAATTCGGGAATGATTTGATGCAAATTATTCTGAAATTTAGCCCGACTTCCAATTCCTTTCAGTGTTTTTTGAACACCTTCTATGGTCGAATAATTTTCGAACCAATCATATTTTAGCAAATAAAAAATGGTTTCTTGTAGTTTTTTTGGAAGCGAATTGTATTCATCCTTAAATAATTGATAACAATCTGTTTTAAATTTTTCGAAAGGAGTTTCAGAATAATTATTCCAATATTTTATTAAAAAATAATCATAAATCACATCAATAATAATTGGTGCAAATTTGTGCTGTGTTTCGTGAAAATAACTAGAGCTTTTCTTCACCGTTTCGTGAGAATCTGTAAATGTATCAATCGAACGATGCAATAAAATGCCTTTCTGAATATCTTCTGGAAAATCTAAATATTGTTTTCCCTTTACAGTTTCTCCAAGCAAATTCCCGATTTGAAGCGATTGATTTCCGAAAGATAAATATTGATGTGCGACAAAGTTCATAAGGCTTGTTTAGTTTCATAAAGTTAAGTTTTTTTGTACAAACCTGTGTTATTTTACTGTGAAGAAAAAAGCCATCTTTTTAGATGGCTCAAGAATTATATTTTATTCGTTATTTCCAGAAATTTGATTGATTTTTTCTTCTAAAATCGGATAATATTCGATCATAGAATCTTTTAAATTTCGATCCAGACTTAATGCATTTTGCAACGCTTCATTTCCTAATTGATCTTGCTCTGTAATATAATAAACATTACTTAATTGATAGAAAAATTCGGCACGATTAAAATTCTTCAAAGCGCCTGTTAATAAGACTGCAATCGCTTCCTCGTATTCGCCAACAGCAATTAAAGTTTCGACGTAAGCAAACCAAGTATTGAAAACCAAAGGTTTTAATTGAACCAATTTCGAAAGGTTTTTTATAGCTTCCTCAAACTTCATTTGTTTCAGAAAATAGTAAGTTGAATCTGTATAATATTCGTAACTATCACCATTCAATTCTATTGCACGCTGAATGTAATATTCGGCTTCTTCAATATTTTCTAATTTGTTGTAAAGCGAAGCTGCTTTTGCCCAAACTTTATCCAATTGTGGATCTTCTTTTATCGCAATATGATAAGCTTTTAATGCTTTTTGTGGTTTCTCTAACTTTTCGTACAATTCACCAATTTTCATATGCGTAACAGCTGGCGAATCATCAAATTCTAATGTTTCTTCTAGTGTTTCTATTGCTTTATTGTATTCTCCTAATTCTTCCAATGAAACTGCTTTGTTAGCATGACCAACAATAGAGTTAGGATTAATCGCGAGCACGTAATCCAACGCATTTATAGCTTCGTCATACATTTTTTTGTGATTGTACAACAGACCAAGTTGCAACCAAGAAACTTCCGAATATGGATTATCGTCAATAAAATCTTTCAGAAATTCGATGCATTCATCAGGATTATGAATTTCCTCGTAACATTGAATGATAGAATAGAAAGTATAATCGTTTTCTGGATTGAATTTCAATGCTTTTCTGAAAGCAATCAACGCAGAATGAACTTCATCTAAATTCAAATATTCATTTCCGATACAATTGCAAATAAAATCAGTTTCTTCGTCGTCTATTTGCAAAGCTTCTTCATAAAAACTTATCGCTTTTCGAGGCATATTTTTCATTCCCCAAAAACGCGCTTGTACCAAAAGATAATCTAACTCGTTTGCAGCTAAATCCTTTAAATCTTTGATGAGTTTTGCAGCTTTTTTTAAATCCTCAATTGTAAGAAAATATTCAATTCTCTTGATTTTGATATCTATATTCTCGGGATGCATTTTTTCTGCAAAATCCAACGCACGTTTCGCATATTCGCTATCATTTACTTCAAGATAGAACTCTATAATTTCGACCAAATCCTCCGAATCGTAATATCTATATTCACGATTGTCAAGCATTTGCTCAAAACCTTCAATTAGCTCGCTATTAAAAAAATCTTCGTCCATAGTGATAGACTAATTTACAAAATAAAATGTGCAAAAATCATAACGAATTGTTAGAGTTTTGCACATTTGTTAAACAATTAAAATAGATTGTTTTAGATAATATTTTTGATGCTTTCGATCATTTTATCAGCTAATTTATTTGCATTTTCTTCTGAAGTACTTTCAGTATAAATACGAATAATTGGCTCTGTATTTGACTTTCTTAAATGAACCCATTCTGTAGGGAAGTCGATTTTAACTCCATCAACCGTATTGATTTCTTCGTTTTTGTAAACTTCTTGAATTTTCACTAACAATTCGTCCACATTGATTTCTGGTGTTAATTCGATTTTCTTTTTCGCCATAAAATATGCTGGAAAAGAAGCTCTAATTTCAGAAACTGATTTATCTTGTTCAGCTAAATATGTCAAGAATAAAGCAATTCCTACTAAAGAATCGCGTCCATAGTGCAATTCTGGATAAATAATACCACCGTTTCCTTCTCCACCAATTTTTGCGTCAACGTTTTTCATTTCAACTACAACATTCACTTCTCCAACTGCTGATGGTGAATATTTTTGACCATATTTTTCAGAAATATCGCGTAAAGCACGAGAAGATGATAAGTTAGAAACTGTTGCTGAAGGCGTTTTTGATAATACATAATCTGCGACTGCAACTAATGTGTATTCTTCTCCAAACATTTCACCTTTTTCGTCGATAATTGCTAAACGGTCAACATCTGGATCTACTACAATCCCGAAATCAGCTTGTTCGTCGATTACTTTTTTGCAGATATCACCTAAATGTTCTTTTAAAGGCTCTGGATTATGAGGAAAATGTCCGTTTGGCTCGCAATACATATCGTAATGAATGACACCTAAACGTTGTAACAACTTAGGAATTGCAATTCCTCCAGTTGAATTTACCGCATCAATCGCAACTTTGAAATTTTTCTCTTGAATCGCTTTTGCATTCACTAATGGCAAAGCCAAAATTTTCTCGATATGTAAATCAATTGCATCATCAAAAGTTTCATAAGAACCTAAATCATCAACTTCAGCAAATGTATAATCATCTTTATCTGCGAAAGCTAAAATTTGTGCGCCATCTGCAGCAGAAACAAATTCTCCTTTTGCATTCAATAATTTCAATGCATTCCATTCTTTTGGATTGTGAGAAGCAGTTAAAATAATTCCTCCATCTGCATGCAAATGTGTCACCATAACTTCTACAGTTGGCGTTGTAGATAAACCTAAATCGACAACATTAATTCCTAATCCTTGTAAAGTTGAACAAACTAATTGAGAAACCATTTGTCCAGAAATACGAGCGTCGCGCCCTACAATTAATTTATATTCTGATTGATTTGATTGATTCTTAAGCCAAGTTCCGTAAGCAGCTGCGAATTTTACAGCGTCTATAGGAGTTAAATTATCTCCCGGTTTTCCTCCGATTGTTCCACGAAAACCTGAAATAGATTTGATTAGAGACATAAATTTTATTTTATAGTGATACAAATTTACAAATTACAAAAACTTTTCTTACCTTTTTGGAACGATTTTAGTTAAGATTTACTTAACAATTTTTAAAACCATAAAAAATAGTATTAATTATGATGACAACTTCATTTATTATGTTAGGTATTACCGGAGTTTGGAGCTTTTTGGTATACTTAGTGTTCGGTTTAATTTGTGCTGGAATTGCTAAAGCAATAATGCCAGGTAAAGATCCGGGAGGATTTTGGGTAACTGCACTTATAGGTATTATTGGTGCATATTTAGGAGCTTATATGCGTACAATTTTAGGAATTTCTCATGATGGAGAAGTAAGTTTTTTCAGTCCATTGGATTGGATTTTTTCAATTTTAGGATCATTATTAATCTTATTTATTTGGAAAAAATTATTAGCTCCAATGTTTAATAAATAATTCATTACAATTATAAAAAAATCCTTTATCAGTCTCTGATAAAGGATTTTTTTTATTCATACTATTTATAGAGGAAGAATTGCTTTTTCGTATTTCTGATTAATCATAATTGCAGAAGCTTCGTAAAAAGCAATAAATCCACAGATGATTCCTGTCCAACCAGCAAAATGTAAAATGCTTTGACTCCCTGTAAAGTTACCTGCTGCCAATAAAAAGAATAATAAGGTTAATGAACCAAATAATAATTTTCCGACCAAATTACCTTTTAATGTTTGTAAAAAGTTGATTAATGTAAATAATCCCCACATTCCTAAATAACATCCCATTGAATTTCCGTCCGGTTTTTCTACGCCAAACATCGGTGCTAACCATGTAAATACAAGTGTTAACCAAAAAGCGCCATAAGACATGAATGCAATACTACCAAAGTTGTTTCCTTTTTTCCATTCCATAACGCCAGCCACAAATTGTGCTCCACCTCCAAAGAAAACACCCATTCCCATAATCATACTATTAACAGGAAAAAACCTGCATTGTGTATGTTTAATAAAACAGTTGTCATTGCAAAACCAAATAATCCTAAAGGTCCAGGATTTGCTGTTTGATCTTTAATTGAGTAAATATTATTCATGTTATTTATTATTTTGAGACAATAATAATCTGAAAATAATAAATAAAAAAGAATTTATTCATAAAAAGTGTATAACGTACACTATAAAAGTATTTTTAAGTGAATAAAATATTGGTATGTAATAAATTGAATACTTAATTTTTTATTGTCTTGAATAAATAAAAAATCCGTTAATTATCATTAACGGATCTTTGAATTTGAAATATAGTTTGATTATTTCTTTTTGTTCTTTTGTTGTTGCTCTTGCATTTCTTGAGCTTGTTTCATCATTTCTTGCATTTTCGAAGCAAACTTACCTGTTTTTTTAGGTTTCGTTTTATTTGTTTCGATGATTTGATGAATCTTCGCTTCGTGAATCATATATTTCTTAATATATAACACGATGAAAATATTAATCGCATTGGATACTAAATAATACCAAGATAGACCTGAAGCGTAATTGTTAAGGAATACAAAGAAGAAAACTGGCATTACATACATCATGTATTTCATGAATTGCATGTTTGGCATTCCTTCTTGTTGTGGCATTTGGAAGTTATCCATAGATCCAGAAACTTTAAAATAAATCATCATTGCAACAATATATAATAAAGCGAATACACTTAAGTGACCATTAAGGAATGGAACCCATTCTGGTAATTTGATTAAATCGTCGAAGGCTGTTAAATCATCTACGAACCAGAAAGGAACACCTCTCAAGTCGATTAAGTTCGGGAAGAAACGGAATAACGCATAGAAAATAGGAATTTGTAATAATGCTGGTAAACATCCTGCTAATGGATTGATTCCTGCATTACGATAAATTGCCATTGTTTCTTGTTGCTTCTTCATCGCATCTTTCGGATCCTTGTATTTTTCGTTGATTTCATTCAACTCTGGACGAACAACTTTCATCAATGCAGATTGACGGTATTGTTTGTACATAATTGGAGATAAAATCAATTTTACAACGATTGTCATCAAGAAGATTACCCATCCGTAAGTGATTCCTACAGAAGCTAACCATTTGAAAACGTTCAAGAAGAAATATTTATTCAACCAACCAAATAATCCCCAACCAAAATCAATTAAGTTTTGGAATCCTTTGTCGTTGTAATCTTTCAACATTTTATAATCCAATGGAATAAAATCCCATGTGAATTTTGAATTGATTTCACTATTTTTCAACTCTAATTTTGAGTTTAAGTGATAGTGTTTACTGTAAGTTAAATCCTCTTTATCAGAGTTTTTAGAACCACCTTTTGTTGTTTTAAACCCTTCATCATTTGATAAAACTGTTGCGAAGAATTGTTGTTTGTTGGCTACCCAAGAAATAGCTTCCTCTTCTTCCCATTCGTCAGAACCAAATAATTCGTATTCGATGTCTTTGTTTCCTTTGAACTGAAAATAAGTATGCGACCAATATTTTTCTTGATCTTTCCCTTTTTCAGTACTGAAACCATCCATTGTCCATGCTAAATCTACATTTTTCTCAGAAGTGATATTAGATAAACCTTGCGTTTTAATTTCGAAATCGATACCATAAGAATCGCCTAATGTATAGATGTATTGAATTTGACTATTTTGAGCATTTGCTGTAAACGTTACAATTGTATTGTTCGCATTTTTCTGTACTTGAGGTACAAATACTAAATCCGAAACATTAAGAACAGCTCCTTGTTTTGTTTTGAATGATAAATTGAACTTACTTGATCCATCTTTTATCAAATGTAAAGGATCTTTGTGTCCATCTTTTTTGTCATTGTAAGCTGTATATCCAACGATTTGTACGTCAGAAATTTGAGCTCCTTTTGGCGAAAAAGTAACTTTTAATTTATCATTACTAACTTCAATATCTTTTGCTAATGTAGGATCTACAGTTTGAAAAGCTTGTGTTGTAGCTGTTTTATTTAATTGTTCCTGTTTTTTTGCTTGCTCTTGCTTTTGAACTAATTCTTTTTTCTGAGCTTCGACCTCCGCTTCCGAAGGTTTGTTTAGAAAATAGAATACGCCAAAAAGAATTGCAATTAAAATAAAACCAATCGTTTGGTTAAAATCAAATTTTTTCTCTTGTTGCATTTAATAAATCATTTTGTTTATTCAATAAAGAAGCTTCGATAAAACTTATAAATAAAGGATGTGGCGAAGCAACTGTACTTTTATATTCCGGGTGGAATTGTACACCTATATAATATGGGTGTTGATTATGTTCTAAAATTTCTACTAATTCTGTTTCAGGATTTTTACCAACTGGAATAAAATTGTTTTCAACAAATTCATCATAAAAATCATTGTTGAATTCATATCTATGACGATGACGTTCTAAGATTTCGGTTGTGTTGTAAATTTTCTCAATTTTTGAATTAGGAGTTAATTCACATTTCCAATTTCCTAAACGCATTGTTCCTCCTTTGTCCGAAACATCTTTTTGATCTTCCATCAAACTGATAACTGGATAAGGCGTTGTTAAATCCATTTCTGCTGAATCTGCTTTTTCGTAACCTAAAACATTACGCGCAAATTCGATTGCCATAATTTGCATTCCCAAACAAATTCCTAATGTTGGAATATTATTTCTTCGTGCATAATTTGCAGCAATTATTTTACCTAAAATACCACGATCTCCAAAACCTGGTGCAATCAAAATTCCCGAAACGCCTTTCAACTGCTCTCCAACATTGTCTTCTGTAATATCACCAGAATATACCCAACGAACTTTTACATTCGTTTCGCAAGTTGCAGCAGCATGTGTAAATGCTTCTGTAATTGATTTATAAGAATCGTGTAACGAAACGTATTTACCAACTAAAGCAATTTCTATTTCGTTTTTAGGATTTTTATGATTTGATAAGAATTTGTTCCAAACTGTAAAATCTGGTTCTTGATCAGTTGGCAAATCTAAGCCTTTTAAAACAACTTCGTCAAAATTTTGTTTATGTAATAAGAATGGAACCTCATAAATTGTGTCTGCATCCATACTTTCGATTACATTTTCTTTGCGAACATTACAGAATAAAGCCAATTTAGCTTTTACATCTTTTGGTAAATGACGCTCCGTACGTGTAACTAAAACATTGGCATGAATACCATTTTCCATTAATGTACGAACAGAATGTTGAGTAGGTTTTGTTTTTAATTCTCCCGCAGCAGCTAAATAAGGGACTAATGTTAAGTGAATAACAGAAGAATTATGTTCTCCTAATTCCCAAGTTAACTGACGGATAGATTCGATATAAGGTAAAGACTCAATATCTCCAACCGTACCTCCAATTTCAGTAATGATGATATCATAATCACCTGTATTACCTAATAATTTGATACGACGTTTTATTTCGTTTGTGATATGAGGAACAACTTGAACTGTTTTTCCTAAATAATCTCCACGACGTTCTTTTTCTATAACTGTTTGATAAATACGACCTGTAGTAACTGAGTTAGCACGAGACGTTGCACGGTTCAAGAAACGCTCATAATGTCCTAAATCTAAATCGGTCTCTGCACCGTCTTCCGTAACGTAACATTCTCCATGCTCGTAAGGATTAAGTGTTCCTGGGTCTACATTTATATAGGGATCCAATTTCTGAATTGTTACTCTATATCCTCTTGCTTCTAGTAGCATTCCTAATGATGATGCTACGATTCCTTTTCCTAACGACGATGTTACTCCTCCGGTAACGAAAATGTACTTTGGTGCTTTGTTTGTTTCCATTGAATCTTTAAATCAATGGTTGCAAATTTACGAATAAATAATGGGGTAAAAAAAAGTGGGAGTGAAATTTAGAAAAATAAAAATAGGCAAGCGATCTACATCACACCGCTACGACCGTATACCTTTGCTACGTTCCCGTCCTGGAGGATTCAACAGGAGCTGGTTGTGTAGGACTTGCCTGATGCAAAGGTAAGAAAGTTTTGTAAAAATAAAAGTGTTTATTGAAAAAACTTTCTTGTTGCTTAGGTCTGATTGAATTAATAGATTGATTTACAAATAAAAATTAGAACTAAAAAAGTAATTGATATTGTAAAAAATAATTGAAGAAAAGAATTTATGAAGATAAATTCCTTTTTAAATCATACAATTTAATAGAGAAAGAATTACGAGATATAATTATCTTTGCAGAATGATTAGTTTTAATAAAATTTTCAAAAACTCTTTGGTGCTTACAGCAATTACATTAGCATTGTTTTTCGCGCTTTACTTTTATTTTTCTTTAAACGGAACAGTTTCTGTAAAAGATTATTACACTTACAGCTTCATGATTTGCTGTTTTATTGTATTACCTTTGTATGCATTATATTGTTTTTTAATAATTTTCAATTTATCGAAAAATAAAGCAAAAAATCATCAAACTTCAGAAGAATTAATGACTTTCAAAGAAGGTTTCAAAGTTGGTTTCTACACGATTTTCTTTGCAGGAATCATGAGTTTGATTGTTATTTTTGTATTCTTCAATACTTATGGAGAATGGGCACAAGATAGTTTGAAACAAGGGTTATTAGATACTTTCACGTCTAATATGTCTGATCCAAAAGTCGCAAAAGATATCGAAACATTTAGAAATTCGGATGATTATAAAACACTTAATTTATTTACTGTGAAAAACTTCTTCGGATTATCCTCAATTTTCTTATCTTTCTACATCGCAATTGCAGCGATGTTTTCACAATTCTTAAAAAAACGTGTTTTTTAACATATGGATATTTCAGTTGTTGTTCCTTTACTGAACGAACAAGATTCCTTAGAGGAATTATTCTACAGAATCAAAAAAGTCTGTGAACAGAATGATTTTACATTCGAAGTTATTTTCGTAGATGACGGAAGTACAGATGATTCGTGGCAGATTATCGAATATATTGCCAACTTCAATACAGAAGTGAAAGGAATTAAATTCCGTAAAAATTATGGTAAATCTCCAGCACTTAGCGCGGCTTTCAAAGAAGTGAAAGGTGATGTTGTGATTACTATGGATGCAGATTTACAAGATTTTCCTGAGGAAATTCCGTCGTTATACAAAATGCTGAAAAACCAAAAAGCAGATATTGTTTCGGGTTGGAAAGAAAATCGTCAAGATAATAAGTTGACAAAAAATCTTCCTTCGAAATTATTCAATGGTGTTGCACGTAAAACGTCTGGTGTAAAATTGCACGATTTTAATTGTGGTTTGAAAGCTTATCGTTGGGAAGTAACGCAAAATATCGAATTGTATGGAGATATGCACCGTTATATTCCTGTTTTAGCGAAAAACGCTGGATATTCGAGAATTATTGAGAAAAAAGTAAAACATCAAGCGCGTAAATATGGTGTTTCAAAATTTGGAGCAAATCGTTTTGTAAATGGTTTCTTAGATTTGATTACACTTTTCTTTGCATCAAGATTCGGGAATAAACCAATGCATATTTTCGGTTTATTGGGAACATTGATGTTTATTTTAGGATTTTTTGCTTCATTTTATTTAGGAATTGAGAAATTATATAAAGTTTATATTTCACATACACCAGCCAGATTAATTACAGATAGTCCTTATTTTTATATCTCGTTAGTTTTTATGATTTTGGGAACGCAATTATTTTTGGCGGGATTTTTGGGCGAGTTAATTGTTCGTAATAATCGCGAAAAACAATTGTATTTAGTTCAAAAAGAATTGAATTTAAATTAATCAAATAACCAACTACTATGAAGAAAATATTTTTATTAGGATTTTTAGGTTTAGTTGCAACTTCGTGTTCATCATCAATTGATGGAGAAGGTGCTGCAACGGCTCAAAAAGAATATACAGCTGATAATATCAAAGATTTGAGCGTTTCGTGTAATTGTAATGTTATTTTAGTTCCAGGAAATAAATCTGGAGTTAAAGTAGAATCGCATCAAAATATTATTGATAATTTAGAAGTTGAAGCAAAAAATAATGCGGTTACAATCAAAGAAAAATCAAATGTAGACCATTATAGTGCCTATGATTTGTACGTTTATGTGACACGAGATTTAGAAAAGATTGATGCAAATAAACAAACTTCTTTGACTACTTCTGGAACATTGAATGTTGATGAATTGACTATCTCTGCGAAAGATCAAGCGAGAATTAATCAAACTTTTTTGATTACAAACAACTTTGATTTGAAAGCAGATGATCAATCAAATATTATGTTAGAAGGAACTGCTGGAACTATGAAAGTGAAAGCTTATGGCGAAGCACAATTGAATTTGTTCAAATACGAAGTCAACGAAGCTAATTTCACAACTGATGATAATGCTTTGTTAGATATCAATGCGCGCCAAACGCTTTATGGTTCTGCAAAAGGAAATTCAATCGTTAATTTTATGGGCGATCCAAATAAGGACACAAAAATTGCTGACCGTGCCCAAGTACTAAAAAAATAAAAAATAAGAATGACTTCAAGTTTAGATAATGCTAAATTATGGCTTTCTGACGCTTATGATGCGGAAACAAGAAAGGCTGTTCAAGATTTAATTGATAATAATCCAACCGAATTAGACGATTCTTTTTATAAAAACCTTGAGTTTGGAACAGGAGGAATGCGTGGTATAATGGGAGTTGGAACAAATCGTTTAAACAAATATACACTTGGTGCAGCAACACAAGGTTTAGCAAATTATATAAATCAACAATTTCCGAATAAAGAGAAAAAAGTTGCGATTGCGTACGATGTTCGCCACAATTCGGATACGTTTGCAAAAATGGTTGCAGATGTTTTGACTGCGAATGGAATTAATGTTTATTTGTTCGAATCTTTTCGTCCAACGCCAGAATTGTCTTTTACAGTTCGTCATTTAGGTTGTGATGCTGGAATTGTGTTGACAGCTTCTCATAATCCTCCGATTTACAATGGTTACAAAGTTTATTGGAATGATGGAGCGCAAATTGTTCCACCGCAAGATGGAGAAATTATCAACGAAGTAAATAATGTAAAAGTTGAAGAAATCAAATTTCAAGGAAACGATGCATTGTTGACATATATCGGAAAAGAAATTGATGAAGCTTTTATTGATGCTTGTGTAGCGAATGGAAGTTTTACGCAAGAAGGTAAAGAAGATATAAAAATTGTTTTCACTTCTATTCACGGAACTGCAGTTGCAATTACGCCAAAAGCTTTTGAAAAAGCTGGTTTTACACAAGTTTATCAAGTTGCTGAACAAGCAATTCCAAGTGGAGATTTTCCAACAGTAAAATCGCCAAATCCAGAAGAACCAGAAGCGTTGACTATGGCTGTTGCTTTAGCGAATGAAATTGGTGCTGATGTTGTGATTGGAACTGATCCTGATGCGGATCGTGTGGGTGTTGCAACGCGTAACAACGAAGGCAAAATTGTTCTATTGAATGGTAACCAAATGAACACTGTTTTGGCTTATTATTTATTAGAAAAATGGCAAGAAGCAGGTAAATTAGTTGGAAAAGAATTTATCGGATCGACAATCGTGACGTCTGATATTTTCTATGATATTGCTGCGAAATTTAATGTGGATTGTAAAGTTGGATTAACAGGTTTCAAATGGATTGCTGATATGATTCGCAAATTCGAAGGCAAAGAAAGTTTTGTTGGAGGAGGAGAAGAATCATTCGGATTTATGGTTGGAGATTTTATCCGCGATAAAGATTCTGTTACAACAGCTTTATTGGTTTCTGAAATTGCTGCTGTACAAAAAGCAAACGGAAGTTCTCTGTACAATAAATTAATGGAAATCTATCTTGAAATAGGAAAAGCATATCAAGAAGATTTAATTAGTATTGTAAAACCTGGAAAAGAAGGTGCAGAGTTAATTGCTAAAATGATGGTTGAATTTAGATCAAATCCTCCAAAAGAATTAGCAGGATCTAAAGTTGTTCGTGTAAAAGATTTTCAATCTTCTATCGACAAAGATTTAATTTCTGGTGAAGAAAAAGCGATTGAGATACCAAAGTCAAATGTATTGATTTTCTATACAGAGGATGGAAGTAAAGTAGCTTGTCGTCCTTCTGGAACAGAACCAAAGATTAAATATTATTTCTCTGTAAATGCTTCACTTTCTAACAAAGAAGATTATCCAGCTGTTCAACAAACGTTGTTAGCGAAAATCGATTTATTGAAAGAAGATTTTAGCAAATAATCATTCAAGAATAAATATTAAAATAAATAGAAAATGGCCGTCAATTTTGACAGCCATTTTTTATATGATTAAATTTTTAATGTTAGAAAAACATCGAAAATAGATAATAAAATCCTGTTGCAATAAGTGCAGAAACTGGAATTGTCAAAATCCAAGCCCATAATAAGCTAATTGTAACACCCCAACGAACAGCAGAAACTCTTTTTACCATTCCAACACCAATAATAGATCCCGTGATCACGTGCGTTGTAGAAACTGGCATTTTGATATGTTCAGTAAAAAATAATGTAATAGCTGAAGCTGTTTGCGCTGTAAAACCTTCGATAGGAGTAATTTTTGTAATTTTATTACCCATTGTTTTTAAGATTTTCATTCCTCCTCCTAATGTACCAATTGCAATAGCAGAAAAACACATGATAGGAACCCAATCATGAATATCTGTACTACTTGACGTTATAAACCAACTTTTCCAATTAAAAACATCATTCATAAACCATCCATCCATATTAGCTTTACTAATAGCTTCTTGGTTTGCAAGTAAGGCAAATGTGATAACACCCATTACTTTTTGAGAATCATTCAAACCATGACCAATACTCAACATCGCAGAAGAAACTAATTGCAATTTCTTGAACCAAGCATCTGCTTTATGTGGTTTTGCATTTCGACAAAGATTCAGCGTGATGATGTAAATAACATTACCAGCGACTAAACCAATAATTGGTGCAACCAAAATAAAAGCGATAATCGTTAAGATAATCGTACTGTTAATAGCAGAAAAATCATAACCTGTTGCAGCTAATGCACCTCCAGCTAAACCACCAATCAAGGTGTGAGATGAAGAGGAAGGGATTCCTAATTTCCAAGTTAAAATATTCCAAGTGATTGCTGCAGAAAGCGCCGCCATAACAACGATAGATGGATTAGAGCCAAATGCGACAACAACATCTTCTTTAATAATTTTTGCGATTGTGTCTGCAACTCCAAATTCTCCAATGATAAATTTGGCAATGAAGAAAGCAACAAAATTGAAGAATGCAGCCCATATAACGGCTTGAATAGGAGTTAAAACCTTTGTAGTAACAACCGTTGCAATAGAGTTTGCGGCATCGTGAAAACCATTTAAGAAATCAAATAAAATGGCTAAGCCGATAATGATAAATAATACAGTTAATTGCATGGCGCAAATTTAAAACTTTATTAAACTTATCATTTATCAATTTCGAAAATTATTTCAAAAATAAAAAAGGAGCTTAATTTAAGCTCCTTTAGAAATGATATTTTAAATAAATAACGTTACAACATAATAGATTAATGCAGCTAATAATGCTGAGACAGGAATAGTAAGTATCCACGCCCAAAGTAAACTAATTGTTACTCCCCAACGAACTGCAGAAACACGTTTCGTTAAACCTACACCAATAATAGAACCAGTAATTGTATGTGTTGTAGAAACTGGAATCCCGAAATGTTCAGAAATATAAAGCGTCATTGCTCCAGATGTTTCAGCAACTACACCTTCTAATGGCGTTACTTTTGTGATTTTAGAACCCATTGTTTTGATGATTTTCCATCCACCACCCATTGTACCTAATGCGATAACGATGAAAGATGTAATGGGAACCCATCCCCAATGTTCTACAAAATATTGAAATTTATCTTCAGCTTTTAAATATTCAGGATCAAAATCTACATTCATATGGTAAAAAATAACCGCAGCACCAATAATTCCCATTACTTTTTGCGCATCATTCATACCGTGTCCTAAAGAGAAAAGAGCAGAAGAAACTAATTGCAATTTCTTGAACCACCATTCTGCTTTTGCAGGTTTGGCTCTTTTGCAAATGTGAAGCGTGATTATGGTTAATATCGAGGCGATAATCATACCAATTAATGGTGCTAATACGATAAAGCAAATAATTGGAATTACTTTTTTGTAAACAATTACATCTTCTCCACCAGCAGAAAAACCACCGGCGTGAGCTAATGCAGCTCCAATGAAACCACCAATTAATGTATGAGAAGAAGAAGAAGGAATACCAAACTTCCATGTTAATAAGTTCCAAGAAATTGCAGCGATAATTCCAGCTAAAATAACTTCTAGTGTAATAAAATGCTCGTTAACCGACTTTGCAATAGTGTTACCAATCTTAAATTCTCCAATCCAATAAACTGAAATAAAGTAAGCAGCAAAGTTGAATGCGGCAGCCCAAAGTACAGCTTGAAAAGGCGTTAAAACCTTAGTTGCAACAATTGTAGCAATTGAGTTTGCGGCGTCGTGAAAACCATTAATATAATCAAAAACAAAAGCTAAGACGATAATAGTAATCAATAACATTCCTGGCGTAGACGATAACATGCTCGAAAACGCTGAAAAAAAATCTGTCATAATCTTTTAGATTAAGTTTTGGTTATGAATGTTTTACCGCTACAGCTTCCAATACGTTAGCAACACTTTTACACTTGTCTGTTGCAGATTCTAATGAAGATAAAACCTCCTTATACTTGATGATATTTTTAACATCAGTTTCGTTTTCGAAAATTTCCTGAACTGCTTTATCAAAAATACGATCCGATTTATTTTCTAATTTATTGATTCGTTCACATATTTCGTAAATACGATTTACGTTTCTCAAATCTTTCAATTGCTCAATTCCCTCTCCGATTAATTGACAAGCCTCTAAGTTAACAGCTGTAATTTTGCGGATAGATTTTGTAATTTTATCTACTTGATAAATATTGATACGATTCGCTGCTCCATTTAAATTATCTGCAACATAATCAATAGATTTTACTAATTGATAAATATCCTCTCTGTCGAATGGAGTAATAAAATTTTTACTTAATTCAAGATTTGTTTTTTGAGTAAGATATTCAATTTTACTTTCTATTTTAGAAATTTGAGCTATATAATCTTCACGTTCTTCTAATGGGGCATTTACGCATTCGTGTAATAATTCAGCTAGTTTGATTAAACTTTTAGAAGCTTCCTCAAACAAAGGATAGAAAACTTTATCCTTTGGAGTAAATAATTTAAAAAATGAGTTTACTGACATTTATAAATGTTTTGTGATGCAAAAATAGATTTTTTAATGTAAAATTAATATTAAATAATGATTTAAGATCATGTAGTAAGTGATTATTTTATTATAATCATTTTCTTTATCAGATACATGTTTGTTTAGGTTTGACATTTTAAAGTTAAGCTTTAATAATTTATAAATCAATTAAAAATATATTGACAAATATTTTTTTTTGAAAGAATTATGTGTATTTTTGCATGCCCAAAAAATGGGTTTAATCCAAATTTAAAAGGAAATTTAATTAGTATGCCAACAATTCAACAATTAGTTAGAAAAGGTAGAAAAAAACTAACCAAGAAGAGTAAATCGGCTGCATTGGAATCATGTCCACAACGCCGCGGTGTTTGTACACGTGTTTACACTACAACTCCTAAAAAACCTAACTCAGCAATGCGTAAAGTTGCTCGTGTTAGATTAACAAACGGGAAAGAAGTTAACGCGTACATCGGTGGTGAAGGTCATAATCTTCAAGAGCACTCGATAGTATTGGTTAGAGGAGGTAGAGTTAAAGATTTACCAGGTGTTCGTTACCACATTGTACGTGGAGCGTTAGATACTGCGGGAGTAAACGGACGTACTCAACGTAGAAGTAAGTATGGAGCGAAACGTCCAAAAGATGCTAAAAAATAAATTTAAGGAAAGATGAGAAAGACAAGAGCTAAAAAAAGACCTTTACTTCCAGATCCTAAATTTAATGATCAGTTAGTAACACGTTTCGTTAACAACTTAATGTATGATGGAAAAAAATCTGTTGCATTTAAAATTTTTTATGATGCATTAGAAATCGTAGATTCTCGTAAAGAAGATGCGGAAAAAACATCATTAGATATTTGGAAAGAAGCATTATCAAACGTAATGCCTCACGTAGAAGTTCGTTCTCGCCGTGTAGGTGGAGCAACATTCCAAATTCCAATGGAAATCCGTCCAGACCGTAAGATTTCAACTGCTATGAAGTGGTTAATTAAATACTCTCGTAATAGAAATGAGAAATCTATGGCTCAAAAATTAGCAGGTGAAATCATTGCTGCTGCTAAAGAAGAAGGATCTGCCGTTAAAAAACGTCAAGATACTCACAAAATGGCTGAAGCAAACAAAGCATTTTCACACTTTAGATTCTAATAGAAATGGCAAGAGATTTAAAATATACAAGAAATATTGGTATCGCAGCGCATATCGACGCTGGGAAAACTACCACTACAGAACGTATCTTATTCTATACAGGAAAGTCTCACAAAATTGGAGAGGTTCACGATGGAGCTTCTACAATGGACTGGATGGAGCAAGAAGCTGAGCGTGGTATTACCATTACTTCTGCGGCAACAACTTGTACTTGGACTTTTCCAACAGAACAAGGTAAGCCATTAGCAGATGCAAAAGGGTACCACTTCAATATTATTGATACTCCTGGTCACGTTGACTTTACTGTAGAGGTAAACCGTTCATTACGTGTATTAGATGGATTAGTATTCTTATTTTCAGCAGTTGATGGTGTTGAGCCTCAATCAGAAACTAACTGGCGTTTAGCTGACAACTACAAAGTTCCACGTATGGGATTTGTTAACAAAATGGATCGTCAAGGATCTAATTTCTTAAATGTATGTCGTCAGGTAAGAGAAATGTTAGGATCTAATGCTGTTCCTATTGTATTACCTATCGGTGAAGAAGCTGATTTCAAAGGTATCGTTGATTTAATCAAAAACCGTGCGATTGTATGGCATGATGAAAACAATGGTTCTACTTTTGACGTTGTAGAAATTCCTGCAGATTTAGTTGATGAAGTTAAGCAATACAGAGCTCAATTAATCGAGGAAATCGCTGCTTATGACGAAAACTTATTAGAGAAATTCATGGAAGATGAAAACTCTATTACAGAAGACGAAATTCATGCAGCTTTACGTGCAGCAACATTAGACATGTCTATTATCCCAATGACTTGTGGATCTTCTTTCAAAAACAAAGGTGTACAATTCATGTTAGATGCTGTTTGTCGTTATTTACCTGCTCCAACAGATAAAGATGCTATTCACGGTACAGATCCAAAAACAGAAGAGCCTATAACAAGAAAACCTTCTGCAGATGAACCATTTTCTGCATTAGCGTTTAAAATTGCTACTGACCCTTATGTAGGTCGTTTAGCATTCTTCCGTGCTTATTCTGGTCACTTAGATGCTGGATCTTACGTATTAAATACTCGTTCTGGTAACAAAGAACGTATTTCTCGTATCTTCCAAATGCACGCTAACAAACAAGAGCCTATCGAGAGAATCGAAGCAGGTGATATTGGAGCTGCAGTAGGTTTCAAAGATATCAAAACAGGAGATACTTTATGTGATGAAAAAGCCCCTATCGTATTAGAGTCTATGGACTTCCCAGATCCAGTAATTGGTATCGCAGTTGAGCCTAAAACGAAAGCTGACGTTGATAAATTAGGTATGGCTTTAGCTAAATTAGCTGAAGAAGATCCAACATTCCAAGTAAAAACTGATGAGGCTTCTGGTCAAACAGTTATTTCTGGTATGGGTGAGTTACACTTAGATATTATCGTTGACCGTTTAAAACGTGAATTTAAAGTAGAGGTTAACCAAGGTGAGCCTCAAGTAGAGTACAAAGAATCATTCTCTCGTCCAGCTAATCACCGTGAGGTTTACAAAAAACAATCAGGTGGTCGTGGTAAATTTGCTGATATCGTTTTCGAAATGGGACCAGCAGATGAAGGAAAAGTAGGTTTAGAATTCGTTTCAGAAATTAAAGGTGGTAACGTTCCTAAAGAATTTATCCCTTCTATTGAGAAAGGTTTTAAAGCTGCAATGAAGAATGGACCTTTAGCAGGATTCGAAATGGATTCGTTAAAAGTTACTTTAAAAGATGGATCTTTCCACCCTGTGGATTCTGACCAATTATCTTTCGAGTTAGCTGCTCAAATGGGTTACAAAGCTGCTGCAAAAGCCGCTGGTGCTCAAATCTTAGAGCCTATCATGAAGTTAGAGGTTTTAACTCCAGAAGAAAACATGGGTGATATTGTAGGTGACTTAAACCGTCGTCGTGGTCAAGTATCAGGAATGGATGATAGAAATAACGCTAAAGTTATTAAAGCTATGGTTCCATTAGCAGAAATGTTCGGATATGTAACTTCATTACGTACATTATCTTCTGGTCGTGCTACATCTACAATGGAATTCGATCACTACGCTCCAGCACCAACAAACGTGTCTGAAGCTGTAATCGCTAAAGCAAAAGGTAACGCTTAATTCAAGAAAAATGAGTCAAAAAATTAGAATAAAATTAAAATCTTACGATTATTCTTTAGTTGATAAATCAGCTGAAAAAATCGTAAAAACTGTAAAAGCTACAGGAGCTGTTGTTAATGGACCAATTCCATTACCAACTCACAAAAGAATCTTTACAGTTTTAAGATCTCCACACGTTAACAAAAAATCTCGCGAGCAATTTCAATTATCAGCTCACAAAAGATTATTAGACATTTATTCTTCTTCATCTAAAACAGTTGATGCTTTAATGAAGTTAGAATTACCTAGTGGTGTTGAAGTAGAAATTAAAGTATAGTTAGCTGTATTTTAAATAAATATAAACCCTGAGACGTGCACATCTCAGGGTTTTTTTATGAATTACTGTAAGAATGCTTTGATTGATATTTTTCGCTGTTTGTAAACTTTTGAAAAATAATCAATTGAAAGTTTGTTGTTTACAAATTAATTCATACATTTGCATGCTAATTTTAGAGAAGATCTCTAGTGGTCGAAAGTCCACATTCTCTGAAATATTAAACAAATTATTAACATATTTTAATCAAATGTCAGGTATCATTGGTAAAAAAATCGCGATGACTAGCTTATTTGATGAGAACGGGAAAAATATTCCTGTGACAATCGTAGAGGCTGGGCCATGTGTGGTTACTCAAGTCAGAACCGTAGAGAAAGATGGGTACGTTGCTGCTCAACTTGGTTTCGATGACGCAAAAGAAAAAAACACGACTAATGCTTTAAAAGGTCACTTTAAAAAAGCAGGAACTACTCCAAAGAGAAAGTTAGTTGAGTTTTACGGTGAAGAATTCGTGAACTCTTTAACTCTAGGAGGAGAAGTTAACGTTGAATTATTCAACGAAGGAGAATTTGTAAGTATTACAGGTACTTCAAAAGGAAAAGGTTTCCAAGGTGTTGTTAAACGTCATGGTTTCGGTGGGGTAGGTCAAGCTACACACGGTCAACATAACCGTTTAAGAGCTCCAGGTTCTATCGGTGCTGGTTCAGATCCATCTCGTGTATTCAAAGGAATGCGTATGGCTGGAAGAATGGGTGGTAAACAAGTTACTGTTCAGAACTTAAAAGTACTTAAAGTGGATACTGAGAAAAATCTTTTAATTGTTAAAGGTGCTATCCCAGGTCCTAAAAATTCATACGTAATCGTTAGAAGATGGAAGTAGTAGTATTAAACATCAAAGGTCAAGAAACTGGAAGAACAGTATCTTTAGACGAGGCAGTTTTCGGAATTGAGCCTTCTACACACACAGTGTACTTAGAAGTTAAACAATATTTAGCAGCTCAACGCCAAGGAACGCACAAAGCAAAAGAAAGAGCTGAGATTGCGGGATCAACTCGTAAAATCAAAAAGCAAAAAGGAACAGGTACAGCTCGTGCTGGTTCTATCAAATCTCCAGTGTTTAGAGGAGGAGGTAGAGTTTTCGGACCACGTCCAAGAAACTACTCTTTCAAATTAAACAAAGCACAAAAGAGATTAGCTAAAAAATCAGTTTTATCACAAAAGTTAGCTGAGAATGAAATCAAAGTTGTTGAAAACTTTTCTTTCGAAGCTCCAAGAACTAAAGAGTTCAAAACTGTTTTAACTGATTTAGGATTAGAGAACACAAAATCATTATTCGTATTAGGTGAATCTAATAGCAATGTATATTTATCTTCTCGTAACTTACAAAAAGTTAAAGTTGTTACAACTGAGGAATTAAATGTATTTGATTTAATCAATGCTTCTCAAATCGTATTTTTAGAAGGTTCTTTAGCAACAGTTCAAGAAAATTTAACAAAATAAGACGAAGAAAATGGGAATCATAATTAAACCAGTAATTTCAGAAAAAGCAACTAATAACAGTGAGTTGTTAGGGCAATATTCGTTTTATGTAGACACAAAAGCTAACAAAATTCAAATTAAAGAAGCTGTAGAAAAAACTTACGGTGTATCTGTAGTTTCTGTTAGTACTTTAGTATCTGCTCCAAAAGTAAAAACTCGTTACACAAAAACAGGTTTTCAAACTGGAAAAACAAATAAGTTGAAAAAAGCGATCGTTAGCTTAGCTGAAGGTCAAGAAATAGAGTTGTTCGGATAATTTAAGAATTAAAAAATGTCAGTAAGAAAATTAAAACCTATCACCCCGGGACAACGTTTTAGAGTGGTTAATGAATTTGCGGCAGTAGATAAAAATGCTAAGCCAGAAAAGACATTAGTTGAAGGAAAATCTAAATCGGGTGGACGTAACAACACTGGTAAAATGACAATGCGTTATATCGGTGGTGGACACAAACAAAAATATCGTATCATCGACTTCAAACGTGATAAAGAAGGTGCTGCAACTGTAGAATCTGTACAATACGATCCAAACAGAACTGCATTCATCGCTTTATTATCTTACGAAGATGGTGAAAAACGTTACATTATTGCTCAAAATGGTTTGAAAGCTGGACAAGTAATTGTTTCAGGTGAAAACGTAGAACCAGAAGTAGGTAATGCTATGAAGCTTAAAAATATGCCATTAGGTACAGTAATCTCTTGTATTGAATTACGTCCAGGGCAAGGAGCAGTTATGGCAAGAAGTGCAGGTACTTATGCTCAATTAGTTGCGCGTGATGGTAAATATGCTATCGTTAAGTTACCAAGTGGTGAATCAAGAATGATTTTAGTGGAGTGTAAAGCAACAGTAGGTGTTGTTTCTAACACAGACCATCAGTTAGAAGTTTCTGGTAAAGCTGGTCGTTCTAGATGGCAAGGTCGTCGTCCAAGAACTCGTCCAATGGTTATGAACCCTGTAGATCACCCAATGGGTGGTGGTGAAGGTCGTGCGACAGGAGGTATCCCTCGTTCTCGTAACGGTATTCCAGCGAAAGGTTACAAAACTCGTGACAAGAAGAAAGCGTCTAACAAATATATTGTTGAAAGAAGAAAAAAATAATTTATGGCACGTTCATTAAAAAAAGGACCATTCATCCACTATAAATTAGAAAAGAAAGTTCTTGCTAACGTAGAAAGCGGTAGCAAAAACGTGATCAAAACATGGTCAAGAGCATCAATGATTTCTCCTGATTTTGTTGGTCAAACAATCGCAGTACACAACGGAAAGCAATTTATTCCTGTTTATGTTACTGAGAATATGGTAGGTCATAAATTAGGTGAGTTCGCTCCTACACGTACTTTTAGAGGTCATGCCGGAGCTAAAAACAAAGGAAAAAAATAGTAAAGGGCCATGGGATCTAGAAAAAGATTAAGTAACGAAAGAATCAAAGAAGCTAACAAGCAGGTAGCTTTTGCGAAATTAAATAATGTTCCTACTTCTCCTCGTAAGATGAGATTAGTAGTAGATATTATCCGTGGAGTTGAAATTCAAAAAGCTTTAGGTATTTTAAAATATACTAAAAACCACGCTTCAATCCGTTTAGAGAAATTGTTATTAAGCGCTATCGCTAACTGGCAAATCAAAAATGAAGGAGCTGATGTTGAAGAAGCTGGATTATATGTTAAAGAAATCTCTGTTGATAGTGCACGTCAATTAAAAAGAATTCGTACTGCACCTCAAGGTAGAGCACATAGAATCAGAAAACGTTCAAACCATGTAACTTTGGTTTTAGGAACTAAAGAAGATAAACAAAAAGTACAAGATTAAGAATATGGGACAAAAAACTAATCCAATCGGAAATCGTTTAGGAATCATCAGAGGATGGGATTCTAACTGGTACGGTGGAAATGATTACGGTGATAAAATTGCAGAAGATGCAAAAATTCGTACTTATTTAAGAGCACGTTTGTCTAAAGCCGGAGTTTCTCGTATTTACATCGATCGTACTTTAAAATTAGTTACAGTAACTGTAACTACTGCTCGTCCAGGTATCATTATTGGTAAAGGTGGACAAGAAGTTGACAAATTAAAAGAAGAGTTAAAGAAAATCACTGGTAAAGAGGTTCAAATTAACATCTTCGAAATTAAGAGACCAGAATTAGATGCAATCTTAGTAGGGGATAGTATCGCTCGTCAAATTGAGAATCGTATTTCTTACCGTCGTGCTATTAAAATGGCAATTCAATCAGCAATGAGAATGAACGCAGAAGGAATCAAAGTTCAAATCTCTGGTCGTTTAAACGGTGCAGAGATGGCACGTTCTGAAACTTATAAAGATGGACGTATTCCTTTGTCTACATTCCGTGCAGACATTGATTACCACATTTCAGAAGCTCATACAACTTATGGTCGTTTAGGGATCAAAGTATGGATCATGAAAGGTGAGGTATATGGTAAGAGAGAATTATCTCCTTTAGTTGGATTACAGAAAAAACAAAAAAAATCTGACAACAACAGAAAGGGAGGTGAAAGATCTAATAATAGAAAGCGATAATTTAGTTTAACAACTAACATAAAGAATTAAGTAGATATGTTATCACCGAGAAGAGTAAAGTTTAGAAAAACCCAAAAAGGTAAGATGAAAGGTGTTTCTCACAGAGGAACTCAATTAGCTTACGGGACTTTCGGGATCAAATCTTTAGACGAAGCGTTTATTACAGCACGTCAAATCGAGGCAGCTCGTATTGCTGCAACTCGTTTCATGAAGAGAGAGGGTCAATTATGGATTAAAATATTTCCAGATAAACCAATTACTAAGAAACCAGCAGAGGTACGTATGGGTAAAGGTAAAGGTGCACCAGAATATTGGGTAGCTCCTGTACAACCAGGTCGTATCTTATTCGAAGTAGGAGGTGTGCCAGTAGAGGTTGCAACTGAAGCATTGCGTTTAGCAGCTCAGAAGTTACCTGTTAAGACTAAGTTTATCGTTGCACGTGATTTCCAAAATTAATAATTTCAAAAATTAAGAAAAAATGAAAGCAGCAGATATTAGAAATCTAAGTGTTGAGGAGTTACAAGCTAAAATAGCTGAAGAACAAGCGAACTACGATCAATTAAAATTGACAAACGCTGTTTCTCCTGTAGCAAATCCAATCGGTATTAGAGACTTACGCAGAACAATTGCTCGTTTGAATACCGTGTTAAACGAAAAACAATCATAACAGTAATCTGTAACTGATGGAAAGAAAATTAAGAAAAGAAAGAGTAGGTTTAGTTACATCAAACAAAATGGAAAAAACCATTGTTGTAGCTGAAACTAAGAAGCAAAAGCACCCATTCTATGGGAAATTCGTTTTAAAAACGAAGAAATATACAGCGCACGACGAAAATAACGAGTGTAACGAAGGTGACACAGTGCGTATCATGGAGACTCGTCCTTTGTCTAAAAACAAAAGATGGAGATTAGTAGAAATCATTGAAAGAGCTAAATAAGATAAGTTATGTTACAACAAGAATCTAGATTAAAAGTTGCAGATAACACAGGAGCTCGTGAAGCATTAGTAATCCGCGTTTTAGGTGGTACTAAAAGAAGATACGCATCAGTAGGTGACAAAATCGTAGTTGCGATCAAAGAAGCTACACCTTCAGGAAACGTTAAAAAAGGTGCTGTATCAAAAGCTGTTGTAGTTAGAACTAAAAAAGAAGTTCGTAGAAAAGACGGTTCATATATCCGTTTCGACGATAATGCATGTGTATTATTGAACACTCAAGGAGAAATGCGTGGTACTCGTGTATTCGGTCCAGTTGCTCGTGAGTTACGTGATAAAGAATATATGAAAATTGTATCATTAGCCCCAGAGGTATTATAATAGAACAACATGGCAAAGTTAAAAATTAAAAAAGGAGACAAAGTAGTCGTATTATCAGGATCTAACAAAGGTCAAACTGGTACTGTGTTACGCGTATTCCCTGACAAAGCTAAAGCTATCGTTGAAGGGGTTAATATTGCAAAAAAACGTGTAAAGCCAAGCGCACAAAATCCACAAGGTGGAGTTGTTGAAAAAGAAGCTCAAATCTATTTATGTAAATTGGCTTTAGTAGATCCAGAAACTGGGAAAGCAACGAAAGTAGCGATCAAAGAAGAAGGAGGGAAAAAAGTAAGAATTGCTAAAAAATCAGGAAAAGCTATCTAAGATGAGTACAACAACATACACACCTCGTCCGCAGGTTAAATATAAAGAAGAGATTGTAGCTGCTCTTAAAGAAGAGTTCGGATACAAATCTATTATGCAAGTTCCTAAATTAGAGAAAATTGTTTTATCTCAAGGTTTAGGTGCTGCTACAGCTGACAAAAAAATCGTTGATTACGCTATCGAAGAGTTAGAATTAATCACTGGTCAAAAAGCAGTAGGAACAATTTCTAAGAAAGATGAAGCAGCTTTCAAATTACGTAAAGGAATGCCAATTGGGGCTAAAGTAACTTTACGTGGTGAGAAAATGTATGAATTCTTAGACCGTTTAGTATCTGCAGCTTTACCACGTGTACGTGATTTTAGCGGTATTTCTTCTACAGGTTTCGACGGTAGAGGTAACTATAACTTAGGTATCAAAGAACAAATTATCTTCCCAGAAATTAATATTGATAAAATCAAGAAAATTCAAGGTTTAGATATTACCTTTGTAACTTCAGCGAACACAGATAAAGAAGCTAAAGCTTTATTATCTAAATTCGGATTACCATTTACTAAAGAAAAATAAGAAGTCATGGCTAAAGAATCAATGAAAGCGCGTGAGCGCAAAAGAGAAGCATTAGTTGCTAAATATGCTGCGAAACGTCAAGCTTTATTAGAAGCTGGTGACTACGAAGCATTACAAAAATTACCTAAAAACGCTTCTCCTGTACGTTTACACAACCGTTGTAAATTAACAGGTCGTCCAAGAGGATACATGAGAACTTTCGGGATCTCTCGTGTAACTTTCCGCGAAATGGCGAACGAAGGGTTAATCCCAGGTGTTAAAAAAGCGTCTTGGTAATTTACCAATAGCTTTAGAAATATTAAATCCTTACTCTTTATTGAGTAAGGATTTTTTTGTTTTTGTAAGGTTTATATTTCTTTGATCAATTCCCTAAAATCAGCTATGTAATTTGGCTGAAGACAAAAATCTGAATTGTTGTAAATTTTATAATTTAAACCAGCATGTTTTGCTGAATTAATTCCGGTGAGTGAATCTTCGATAACTAAAACTTCTTCCTTTTGCTTTTCGCATAATGATAAAGCTTTTAAATAAGGTTCTGCATTTGGTTTGCCTTTTGAAACATCATCTGCTGAAATAGTGTGATCAAAATAGGAATGAAGTTTTAATTGTTGAAAAGCATACTTAATTTGTCTTCTAGAGGAATTGGAAACAAGAACAATTTGAATTTGATTGGCTTTTAAATGTTCCAACATCTCAGCAACGTGGTCATTTAATTGTACAAACTGATGAAAGTTTTCGACATAAAATTTTTCTGTCCAATCGATTATTTCCTCGTACAAATGATTTGTAAAGCGTTGCTGATTTTCTAACATCAATTGGATTGCTTCATTTGTTGTGAAATTCATTCCGTCATTTTCTACCAAACATATCGTATCCAACCGATATATTTTAATGACTTCATCAAACATCAGCTCCCATAATTGTTGACTATTTACGATTACCCCATCAAAATCAAAAAAGATGGCATTTATTTTCTTTCCCATGTGATATTTTCATAAGATGCATTCCAAAACTGAAATTCTAATTCGCTTGCTTTGACAAAAGCTTCTAGCATTTGTTCTTTTATTTTTTCAGTTGCTCCTTCTGCAATCTTATCAACATAACTTTTCGCTTTTTTTACACCTTCACCAAATTCATCTCCACTATAGGTGTCAATCCATTTTTGATATGGATTATTTTCTTTTGTTTGATTTTTGATGATTTCATCACCAACTTCGTTGTAAATCCAAAAGCAAGGCAAGACAGCCGCTAATGCAATTTCAATAGGTTCGAATGCAGCTGTACTTTTTAAGAAATGTGAATAATGGTGACAAACAGGTTGTGTTTCGATCGTGATGTTTTGCGACAATCCAAAATCCTCAAAATAGGATTCGTGTAAAGCACGTTCAACAATCAATGCATTTTTTCCGAATTCGAAAAAGTCAATGGCTTGTTGATTGTCTTCAGATTTTGATCCAATGGCAGCTAATACTCGCCCAAAATGTTCCAAATATTTTGCATCTTGTAACATATAAAATTGAAATTTCTCTATTGGTAATGACCCATTTTGCAATTCAATTATAAAAGGCATATTTAGAATATCATTGTAAATAGGGGCAATGGTTTCCCAAGCTTTAGTTGTGAATGTCATAGGTTTTTAATTTTTGTGGATTAAATAAATGATTAAGAGGTCCATTTCCTTTTCCAATTGTTAGGTCTTTACTTCCTAATATTGCTTGTTCAACATATTCTTGTGCTAGTTGTACACTTTCTGTGAGTGAAACCCCCAAAGCTAAATTACACGCAATTGCAGAAGATAATGTGCAGCCTGAACCATGCGTATTTTTTGTCTCTATTTTTTGAGAGGTATAACTTTGTACAGGTTGTTCTTTTTGAAATAAATAACTGATAATTTTTTCTTGCTGAAGATGTCCGCCTTTTAATAAAAGATTCTGACAACCTAAATTTAAAATCGTTTCTCCATAAGAAAGCATCAATTCAGCAGAATCAATTTTATGATTTACCAAAATACTTGCTTCATCAAGATTTGGCGTGATAAGCGTGGCCAAAGGAAAAAGCTTTTCTATGCAAGCTTCAAGTGTTTCTTCTTTGATTAACCGATGTCCACTTGTCGCAACCATGACAGGGTCATAAACAATCGGTCTATTGTAATTTTTTAATTCCTCTGAAATGATATGAACCAATTCAACACTATGAACCATTCCAATTTTTATTGCATCAGGATAAATATCCTCTAATATGGATTGAATTTGTTCACGAATTGCTTGTGCAGGAATTTCGTAAATATTTTGTACGCCTTGTGTATTTTGAACAGGCAAGGCTGTCAATACATTTGTTGCATAACAGCCATGAGCGGAAATTGTTTTGGTATCAGCTTGTATGCCAGCGCCACCGCTTCCGTCAAATCCGGCAATTGTTAAGACACTATATGCTTTTTGGATGGTATTCATTTTCGTTAATAATTTGTTTTAAAATTTGGGCAGATTTTTTTGGATTTTTGCTTCCGCAAATTGCAGAAACAATTGCAACACTATCTGCACCGGCTTGTATGATTTTAGCAATATTACTTTCATTAATTCCGCCAATTGCAATCAATGGTTTTGATGTTTTAGTTTTCAAAAATTTTAATCCTTCAAAACCCCATTCAGTAATCGTATTGGTTTTTGTTGGAGTCGAAAATATTGGACTTACCCCTAAATGATGTACATATTTCATTTCATCATCATTCAACTGTTTGATAATTTCTAAAGACCAACCAATATTTTTTAGAGCTTGTGCATTTTTGTGAATTTCAGAAGGTAATATATCTGACTGCCCGACATGTATTCCCCAAGGGTTAACAGCGGTTGCGACTTCTAATGAATCGTTAATAATCAAAGGGATATTGTAGTGGTCCGTAATTTTTTTTAATATTGTAGCTTTTGAAATATACTCGCTGACAGTGCAATTTTTTTCCCGAAGCTGAATGATATCAACCCCACCTATAATTGCTTGCTCTGCAACATCTAACCAATGAAGATGCGTACAATCTTTTTCAGAAATAACTAAATACAAAGGATAAGGAAAAGTTGGATTAATCTTCATAAACTGAGATTTTCAAATTTGTTTGAATTTCTTCTGCAGATATATGGTATAACGTGTCATACAAATTCATTTGTAAGGTTCCTGGGCCATTACTTTTTTTCTGTGCCAATTCACCTGCTAAACTAAATATGGCCATGCCGCTAACCGTTTCGAGGAAAGGATTTTTATTAAGGCCAATAAAAGCACCGATGCTAGCTGTTGCTGAACAACCTAAACCAGTAACTTTAGTCATCAATTCATGACCATTTTTAATTTCAATTATCGGATTGTTGGATACAATAAAATCTGAAGCACCTGAAATGCAAACAACAGATCCAATTTTCTGGTTTAAATTGTGTGCTGCTTTTATCGCTTGATTACTTTGATGTGTACTGTCGACTCCTTTTCCCTGAACAGCTTCGAAGGTATCTAAAGTTAAAATTTCTGAAGCATTTCCTCTTATGACAGTAGGATGATAGCGAAGCAGTTCTTTTATAAGTTCATTTCTGAAAGTTGAAATTCCAGCTCCAACAGGGTCTAATACCCAAGGTTTATTCAGTTGATCTGCTTTTTTTGCTGCAATTAGCATGCTTTCTGCCCAATAATCATCAAGAGTTCCGATATTGATGACTAATGCATTTGAGATTTTGACGATATTTTCCACTTCTTTGTGTGCATGTATCATAACAGGCGATGCTCCAATTGCCAAAAGAGCATTTGCAGTATTGTTCATCACCACAAAATTGGTGATGTTGTGAACAAGCGGATTTTTTGTCCGGACAGCATGTAAATTTTGAATAATTAGATTTTCCATTAATTGATAATTTTTTAGATGAAACAATTAATGGCTAAAGAGGATTTTCTTTGAAAATAAAGCGTTGCAAATATTAAATAATTGCATAGATATTGCTTTTCCCTACGTCGGTGTTAACCGTATCAGGTTCAAAGGGACTCTCTCAATTCTTTTCAGAATACCCCTAAAGCCAAATCAAATTTATATAAATTGTTTTGACTTTCAGCTATTTTTTAAGAATAAAAATAGAAGATTACATCAAGAATTAATTGTTGAGATCGATTAAAAAGATAAATAAATATAAAGATTGAGTTTCATGTTTTGTCTTAATCCCTAGTTATAAAACGATTAAAAATAAATTATTTAGATTAATAGTTTGTAATTAAAAAATATGCAATATATTTGCAACCCAAATGCATAGTGCATTTTGGTAAAAGTTTAATTTTAAAAGTAGTGCTTACGCGCTATACTATAGAATTATTTATGTATACAGATCCAATTTCAGATTTTCTAACTCGCGTTAGAAATGCAATGATGGCAGGACACAAAGTAGTGGAAATCCCTGCATCTAAAATTAAAAAAGAGATCACTAAGATCTTATTTGAACAAGGTTACATCTTGAACTACAAATTCGAAGGACAAGATCAACCTCAAGGAACAATCAAAATCGCTTTAAAGTACGACAAAGTTACTAAAGAGCCAGCTATCCGTAAAATCAAAAGAGCTTCAACTCCAGGTTTACGTCAATACGCAGGATCTAAAGAATTACCTCGTGTATTAAACGGTTTAGGTGTTGCTATCATCTCAACTTCTAAAGGTGTGATGACAGATAAACAAGCTCGTCAAGAGAATGTAGGTGGTGAAGTTTTATGTTTTGTTTATTAATCTTTTAAAAAATTAAGAAATTATGTCAAGAATAGGACACGCACATATCAACATCCCTGCTGCAGCAACTGTTGAATTTAAAGATAACGTAGTTACTGTAAAAGGTAGCAACATTACAATGACAAGAGAGTTAAAAGAAGGATTTGATGTAACGATCGAAGACGGAGTTTTAACTGTAGTTCGTCCAAACGATTCTAAAGATAACAAAGCTTTACATGGTTTATACCGTTCATTAATCAATAACATGATTACTGGTGTAACAGAAGGTTTCAAAAAACAATTAGAATTAGTTGGTGTTGGTTATAGAGCATCTAACAACGGACAAAAATTAGATTTGTCATTAGGTTTCTCTCACAATATCGTTATTGAATTACCTACAGAAATTAAAGTTGAAACTTTAACAGAAAAAGGTAAAAACCCAATTATTACATTATCATCTCATGATAATCAATTATTAGGAATGATCGTAGCGAAAATTCGTTCTTACCGTAAGCCAGAGCCTTACAAAGGAAAAGGAATTAAATTCGTAGGAGAAATTATTAGAAGAAAAGCAGGTAAATCTGCATAAAAATCATTGAAAAATGGCATTATCTAAAATAGAAAAAAGACAAAAAATAAAAAGACGCGTGCGTCGAAATATTTTTGGAACAGAAACTAAACCTCGTTTATCAGTTTACCGTTCTAACAAAGAAATTTACGCTCAAATTATTGACGATAACAATGGAGTAACTTTAGCTTCTGCATCATCTCGTGAAAAAGGTGTTGCTGAAGGTACAAAAACTGAAGTATCTACATCTGTTGGTAAAGCTTTAGCTGCAAAAGCTATCGCAAAAGGAATTGAAACTGTAGTTTTTGACCGTAACGGTTTCGTGTATCATGGTAGAATCAAAGCTTTAGCTGAAGGAGCTAGAGAAGGTGGATTAAAATTCTAAAAAAGAGAAAGAAATTATGTTAGGATTTAAAAACGTAGAAAGAGTAAAACCAACAGGATTAGATTTAAAAGATCGTTTAGTTGGAGTACAACGTGTTACTAAAGTAACAAAAGGAGGTAGAGCATTCGGATTCTCTGCTATTGTTGTAGTAGGAGATGGTAATGGTGTTGTAGGTTACGGATTAGGGAAATCTAAAGATGTAGCTTCTGCAATCGCTAAAGCTATCGAAGATGCTAAGAAAAACTTAGTACGTATCCCATTGTTTAACAACACAATTCCTCACGAACAAGAAGCTCGTTTCGGTGGTGCGCAAGTATTCATCCGTCCAGCATCTAAAGGTACAGGGGTAATTGCAGGTGGTACAGTACGTGCGGTATTAGAATCAGTTGGTGTACATGATGTATTATCAAAATCAAAAGGTTCTTCTAACCCTCACAACGCAGTAAAAGCTACATTCCGTGCTTTATTAAGCTTACGTTCTGTAGAAACTATTGCTCGTCAAAGAGGTATTTCTGTAACTAAAGTATTCAACGGTTAAAAAAAAGTAAAATGAGCAAAGTAAGAGTAAAACAAACACGTAGTGCAATCAACCGTGATAAATCTCAAAAAGCTACATTAGTTGCTTTAGGTTTGAAAAAGTTGAATCAAGTTGTTGAGCACGAATCAACTCCTCAAATTGAAGGAATGATCCGTAAAATCTCACACTTAGTAGTAGTAGAAAGAGCTTAATCGCTTTTAACCTTTTAAAAATTATTAAAAATGAATTTAAGTAATTTAAAACCAGCTGCTGGTTCAGTACAAAATAAATTCCGTAAAGGTAGAGGTGAAGGTAGTGGAAACGGTTTGACAGCAGGTCGTGGACACAAAGGTGCTAAATCTCGTTCTGGTTATTCAAGAAAAATCGGTTTCGAAGGTGGACAAATGCCTTTACAAAGACGTTTACCTAAATTTGGTTTCAAAAACATCAACAGAGTTGAATACACAGGAATCAATTTAGACACAATTCAACAATTAGTTGATAACAACAAAATTACAGATACTTTAAATAAAGAAACATTAGTTCAGTTAGGATTAGCTCACAAAAATGACTTAGTTAAAATCTTAGGTCGTGGTGAGTTAAAAGCTACTGTTAATGTTACTGCTGATAAATTCACTCAAACAGCTCAAGAGGCTATTGAGAAAGCAGGAGGTAAAGTAGAATTAGTTAACGCTTAAGAATATATTTTATAGATGAAAGGGTTTATACAGACCATAAAAAATATCTGGAGCATAAAAGAATTGAAGGATAAGTTACTTGTAACTATCCTTCTATTGTTGGTTTATAGATTCGGTTCTCATATTCCACTTCCAGGTGTCGATATTAACGAGGTTAATCGTTTTGTTGCAGACCAAGAAAATGCAAATTCAGGAATTTTAGGATTATTAAACTCTTTTACCGGAGGTTCTTTTAAGAGAGCTTCCGTATTTGCGTTAGGAATTATGCCTTATATCTCTGCTTCGATTGTTGTACAATTGATGGGATTAGCAGTACCTTACATCCAAAAACTACAAAAAGAAGGAGAAAGCGGACGTAACAAAGTAAATCAAATTACGAGATGGTTGACAATCGGGATTTGTTTGGTGCAAGCACCAGCATACCTTACATTGGTAACTTCTCAAATTTTACCTTACGATCCAACTTCATCATATGCTATCTATGTAATTCCTCCAACCAACTTTTGGTTCTGGTTCCCTTCAACAATCATTTTGATTACAGGGACAATCTTTGCCATGTGGATGGGTGAAAAAATTACTGACAAAGGTATAGGTAATGGTATTTCAATCTTAATTATGGTTGGTATCCTAGCCGACTTACCAAAAGCAATATTTAATGCATTTGAAGTTGACCCTTCAAACGGTATTTTCTTCTTGATAGAAATGTTAGGGTTAATCCTAGTTATTGCAATGTGTATTATGATTGTTGCAGCGGTGCGTAAAGTACCAGTACAATATGTAAGAAGAGCGCAAACTTCAAGTAGTTCATATATGAGATCAGTTACAGACTCTGTACGTTCATATATTCCACTTAAAGTAAATGCAGCAGGTGTAATGCCTATTATCTTCGCACAAGCAATTATGTTTTTACCAGGAACATTGGCAAACTATTTCTTAGACGAAGGAAGTCCAGTAAAAGCATTCTTCGCGAAAATGGCAGATCCATTTACGTGGGAATACAATTTGATCTTCGGATTACTAATTATTATCTTCACATATTTCTATACTGCAATCACAATCCCAGTAAACCAAATGGCAGAAGATCTTAAACGTAACGGAGGAATCATCCCTGGAATCCGTCCTGGAAAAGAAACTGCAAATTTTTTAGACGAAATTTTATCAAAAATTACGTTACCTGGAGCAATTTTACTAACTTTGCTTGCTGTTTTGCCAGCGATTGTAAAATTATTAGGTGTAGAACAGAGCTTAGCAATGTTCTTTGGAGGTACATCAATGTTAATTATGGTGGGAGTTATCTTAGATACTGTACAACAAATTAATACATATTTATTAAATCACCGTTACGATGGTTTAATGTCTTCAGGTAGAACTTCAAGAGATATCTAATAAGATTTTATTAAAAAGATTTATGGCTAAACAAAAACATATTGAACAAGACGGTACGATTACAGAAGCATTATCAAATGCAATGTTCCGTGTCGAATTAGAAAATGGACATGTTGTAACATGTAACATATCTGGTAAAATGCGTATGCACTATATCAAATTATTACCAGGTGATAGAGTTAAAATAGAGATGTCTCCTTACGATTTAACGAAAGGTAGAATATCTTACAGATACTAAAAGAAATAATAACGACTGGTGGTAGAGTTAATGTAGATACGTTAACTCTATCGGATTATAAATAAATTTACAAAGATGAAAATTAGAGCATCCATTAAAAAGAGAAGTGCTGACTGTAAAATTGTGCGTCGTAAAGGACGTTTGTATGTGATCAACAAAAAGAATCCTAAGTTTAAACAAAGACAAGGTTAATTATTTAGAATTATGGCAAGAATTTCAGGTGTAGATTTACCTAAAAACAAAAGAGGGGTAATCGGACTTACATACATTTACGGGATCGGAAGAAGCAGTGCTTCTAAAATCTTATCTGAAAATAACATTTCAGAAGATACAAAAGTTAGCGAATGGACTGATGAAGAAATCAACGCAATCCGTGCATCGATCAATGAAACTTTCAAAGTAGAAGGTGAATTAAGATCAGAAATCCAATTAAACATCAAACGTTTAATGGATATCGGATGTCAAAGAGGTATTCGTCACAGATTAGGTTTACCATTACGTGGTCAAAGAACAAAAAATAACTCACGTACAAGAAAAGGTAAAAAGAAAACAGTTGCTAACAAGAAAAAAGCCACTAAATAATAAATAGGATCATGGCAAAAAATCAGAAAGTAGTAAAGAAAAGAAAAGTAGTTATTGAAGCTACTGGACAAGCTCATATTCAAGCATCGTTTAACAACGTTATCGTTACTTTAACAAACAAAAACGGTGAAGTTATCTCTTGGTCTTCAGCAGGTAAAATGGGATTCCGTGGATCTAAAAAGAACACTCCTTACGCTGCTCAAGTAGCTGCTCAAGATGCAACAACAGTTGCATACGAAGCAGGATTAAGAAGAGTAAAAGTATTCGTGAAAGGACCAGGTCAAGGTCGTGAATCTGCTATTAGAACAATTCATAACGGTGGTATCGAGGTTTCTGAAATCGTTGATGTTACTCCATTACCACACAATGGATGTCGTCCACCTAAAAAGAGAAGAGTATAATCATTTTTCTCAATTTAATTATTTAATATATTTAATAGTAACAAATCATGGCAAGATATACAGGACCAAAAACTAAAATTGCAAGAAAATTTGGACAACCAATTTTCGGTGACGATAAATCTTTTGAGAAAAAGAAATATCCTCCAGGGCAACACGGACCTAACAAAAGAAGAGCTAAAAAATCAGAATACGCTATTCAGTTAACTGAAAAACAAAAAGCAAAATATACTTACGGTATTTTAGAGCGTCAATTTGCTAACTTATACAAAAAAGCAAATGCTTCTAAAGGAATTACAGGTGAAGTATTATTACAATTATGTGAATCTCGTTTAGATAACGTAGTTTACCGTTTAGGTATCGCAAACTCACGTAGTGCTGCACGTCAATTAGTATCTCACAAACACGTAACTGTAAACGGAGAAATCGTGAACATCCCTTCTTACCAATTAAAAGCTGGTGATGTAATCGCTGTTAGAGAAAAATCTAAATCTTTAACTGCAATCACAAACTCTTTACACGCACGTAGCGAGTACGATTGGTTAATTTGGAACGACGAACAAAAATCAGGAACTTTCACAAAAGCTCCAGAAAGAGTTCAAATTCCAGAAGATATTAAAGAGCAATTAATCGTCGAGTTATATTCTAAATAAACCTTAAAATCAGACTAATAAAATGACTATTTTAAATTTCATCAAACCTGACAAAGTAATCTTAGTAGAGTCTGACTCTAAATTCGGACAATTCGAGTTCCGTCCATTAGAGCCAGGATACGGGATTACAGTTGGAAATGCTCTACGTAGAGTGTTACTTTCTTCATTAGAAGGATATGCGATCACTTCAATCAAAATTGAAGGAGTTGAGCACGAATTTTCAACTATTCCAGGAGTAGTGGAAGATGTTACAGAGATCATTTTAAATCTGAAAAAGGTTCGTTTTAAGAAACAAATTGATGAATCAGATGCTGAAACTGTAACTGCTACTATCTCAGGGCAAGATCAATTAACAGCAGGTGATTTAGGGAAATTTATTTCTGGATTCCAAGTTTTAAACCCTGAATTAGTTATCGCTAACTTAGACGCTAAAGTAAACGTAACAATTACATTTACAATCGAAAAAGGTAGAGGATACGTACCAGCTGATGAGAATAAAAAGGCTTCTGCGCCAATCGGTACTATAGCAATTGACTCAATTTACACTCCAATTAAGAATGTAAAATACGCAATTGAAAACTATCGTGTAGAACAAAAAACTGACTACGAAAAATTAGTTTTTGAAATTACAACAGATGGTTCTATAACACCTCAAGATGCTTTAACTGAAGCAGCTAAAATCTTAATTCACCACTTTATGTTATTCTCAGATGAGAGAATTACATTAGAAGCGGAAGAAGTTGCATCTGGTGAAACTTATGATGAAGAAGCATTACATATGCGCCAATTATTGAAAACAAAATTGGTAGATATGGATTTATCAGTAAGAGCATTAAATTGTTTAAAAGCAGCTGAAGTTGAAACATTAGGCGAATTAGTTTCTTTCGCTAAGTCTGACTTAATGAAATTCAGAAACTTTGGTAAGAAATCTCTTACAGAGTTAGAAGAATTGGTGGACAGCAAAGGTCTTAACTTTGGAATGGACATCGTAAAATATAAGTTAGACGTAGAATAATTTTATTAAAAAATGAGACACGGAAAAAAATTTAACCATTTAGGTAGAACTGCCTCTCATAGAAGAGCTTTATTATCTAATTTAGCTATAGCGTTGATTACTCACAAGAGAATTAACACAACAGTAGCAAAGGCTAAAGCATTACAAACATATGTTGAGCCTTTATTGACAAAGTCTAAAACAGACGATACTAACAACCGTCGCGTTGTATTTTCATACTTACAAGATAAAGAAGCTGTAACTGAATTATTCAGAACTGTAGCTCCTAAAATTGCAAATCGCCCAGGAGGATACACTCGTATCATCAAAACTGGATTCCGTTTAGGTGACGGTGCTGATACTGCAATGATCGAGTTAGTAGATTTCAATGATATCTACACTAACGCGAAAGTAGAGAAAAAAGCAACTACACGTCGTAGTAAAAAAAGTACTAAAACAGAAGAAGCTGCACCAGCTGCTGAAACTGAAAGTACAGAAGAAGCATAATCTATTCGATTATATAGTAAAAGCCTCCCAATTTGGGAGGCTTTTTTTGTATTTATTAATTATGACAATTTGTAATACTTTATAATTTTCTAGATTGACAATAAATTCTTTTCAATCATCTAATTTTCTAGATATGATTGTTTTAAAATCTTAATGTTAAAAAATCAACTAAAATCCTTATTTTTGGATTGATTTTGGCAATAAACCAACTATCAAACATAAAATTGATATGAAAAAATTACTATTCATGATGGCTGTCGCAATGGCAGTTGTTTCATGTAAAAAAGATGATAAAGTCGTAGGAAAAGATAAAGACGGAAAAGAATTAATTGTGAATGAAAAAGGTGATACAGTTGCCAAAACGGAAACAACAGATTCTTTGAATGTTGCTGAAACGCTTGCTGAACCAGAAGTTGTAGCAATAACAAAAGGTGCAGATGACAAATATGCTTACAAATACAATTTGGAGATAGGAAAGACTTATCCAATGACGTTGGGAATCAAAACAACTCACACGGCTTCGGATGGGAAACAATCTCAAAAAATGTCAAGCGAAAGTAAAAAACAAATTGATTATACGGTAAAAGATTTCAAAGATGGTGTGTATACATTAGAAGTGAAATCTAAACAATATAGCGAGAAAATGACAGATCCTTCGGGAAAATCAATTTCGTATGACACAAATGCTGCGAAACCAGCGAACAAAGATATTGCGGTTTCTTGGTCGATTTACAAAGCTATGACAGGAAAAACGTATACAATGAAAGTTGATCAGAAAGGAAAAGTTGTAAGCGTTGATGGATTAGATGAAATTAAAAAATCAATTTTAAATTCTGTAAAAACTCAAGTAAGTGCAGAAGAATTTAAATTCTTTACACAGATTATCGATAATTCATTAAACAAACAAGCAATTTCTTCTCAATTTGAAGAAACGATGAATATTTTTCCTAACAAAACTTTAGCGCTTAAAGAATCTTGGAGCGATAGTCAAAAAATTGATCAAGGTCCAATGAAAGGAAATATTTCGATGAAGAGAACTTTAGCAAGTGTTGAGCCTGCAAATACGACAATTACTGTAAATGGAACGCAAAGTTTGAAAGGTAATGAGTCGCAGCAAGGTGTTACAATGTCTGCGAATAGTAGTGCGAATGTAGATGGAAAAATTTTGTTGGATACAAAATCTGGTTGGATCAACAAAGTTAATTTAACGAAAAAGGAAACATTAAAACGTACAGTAGAAGCGCAAGGTCAAAAACAAACGATGACTGAGTCGGTTACAACTGTCACAACAGTTAACTAAAATGAAAACAATTATTTGGATTATAATTTTAAGTATTATTTTCTTAACGATTTTTAGATTTTTAAGAAAAGTATTTGCAGTGAAAAAGGTTTTTCAAGAAGCAATTAATCAGCAAAGAAATGCTTATAATCAGAGCCAAAACTCAAATGATTCGTACAACGAATCGAAACCAAACACATCTTTCGACAAACCGAAATATAATATAGACGCCGAAACGGTGGATTACGAAATAATCGAAGAAAAAAAGGATGAAAAATAAAAAGAATTTACTCTACGTTCTTATCTCATTGCTGCTTTTTGCAGTGATTGCATTGGTGTATTGTTCACCAGTTTTATCGGGAAAATCTGTTATTCAGCCTGATATTATCAACTACAAGGGTAGTGCGCAAGAAATGTTGACGTATCAAGACAAAACAGGAGAAAATGTCTATTGGTCTGATGCGATGTTTGGTGGAATGCCAACCTATCAAACTGGTGCGAAATATAGTTTTGATATCATCAAAACCATTGATGGCGCATTCAGATTTTTACCGCGTCCAGCAGATTACATTTTCTTGTTGTTTACAGGATTTTTTATTCTTGGCTTAACGCTTTTCAAAAAGTGGCAATATGCTTTAGTCGGTGCAATTTTCTTTGCATTTGGTTCGTATTATTTCGAATTAATTGCAGCCGGACATAACGGAAAGCTACATACAATTGGGTATTTCGCGCCTTTGGTTGCTGGAATTCTTCTATTGTATCGCAAAAAATACATTGCAGGTTTTGTACTCACAACCTTGTTTATGGGATTGCAATTACAAGCCAATCACATTCAAATGACGTTCTATTTGTTTTTAGCGTTGTTGGTTTTTGCAATTGTTCAATTTATTGATAGTTTAAAGAAAAAAGAATTACCAGATTTCTTAAAATCATCTGCATTAGTAGTTGTCGCTGTAATTATTGCAGCAGGATTGAATGCAAATCGATTATTGTCAACTTACGAATATAGTAAAGAAACGACTCGTGGGAAATCTGAGATGACCTTGTTGAAAAAGAATTCGAACGGATTAGATCACGATTATATCACACAATGGAGTTATGGAAAATTAGAAACATTAAATCTTTTTATTCCAAATTTGATGGGGGGTGGTTCGCAAACGAATCCAGAAGATTTAAAGAATTATACATCAGAATTACAAAATACTCAATATAGTCTTGGTGAAGACGAGTTCAATCAGCAAGTTTTTCAAGCTGTGGCAAGTCAACCGAGAAGTGCATATTGGGGAGATCAGCCAGGAACTTCTGGTCCAGCTTATCAGGGAGCTGTAGTCGTTTTCTTGTTTATTATCGGAATGTTTATGGTACGTGGAAAATACGCGACCTATAAAAAATGGTTAGTTGGAGCAACGATTCTAAGTTTCATTTTGGCATGGGGTAAAAATTTACCATTCGTTACGAACTTATTTATTGATTATTTCCCGATGTATGATAAGTTTCGCGCTGTATCATCAATCTTGGTAATTGCCGAATTTACAATGCCTTTCTTAGCAATTTTGACTTTATATTATTTCTTTAATTCTGACGAATCAGATGAATTCAAAAAGAAAGTACTTTATATAGCTGGTGGTTCTACAGTTGGAATTTTAATTATATTCTTCTTATTCGGTGGAATGATTTTTCCATTTACATCAGAGAATGAAAAATTAATGACTGAACAATTAATCGGACAAATTCAGCAAGCAAATCCAAATGCAATCGGACTTTGGGATGGATTGATAAAACGATTAGATGAAGCATTAATTCAAGATAGAATTGCAATGTTTAAAGCGGATACAGTTCGCACATTGATTTTTGTTTTGTTCACAATGGCTTTGTTGTTGGCTTATTTATTCAAGTTTATCAAAAAACCAATTATCGTCATTTTAGCGATTGGTGCATTGGCTTTTATTGATGGATTTACGGTGAATAAAAGATATTTGAACGAAGATAATTTTGTATCTAAATACATTGTTGATAATCCTTTCCCAACGGAAATGTCGCCTCGTTTACAAACCGAAGCTCAGAACAACAATAATGTAGCACAAATTGCTTACAAAGTTCCGTTGAATAATTTATTATCGAACATATCAAAACAAGATAAATCACATTTCCGTGTTTACAATACGGTTTTGAGTACATTTAACGAAGCTGGAACTTCATATTTTGTTCCTTCGATTGGTGGTTATCATGCAGCGAAATTAGGGAAATACCAAGATGTTGTGGATATCTATTTTTCTCAAGATCCACAATTGAAAAAATACGGAATCAAAGATGAAACAGGTTTGATTAATGTATTGAATATGATGAATACGAAATACATTATTCATGGAAGTCCAACGGAACCCCAAGTACAGCAAAATCCTACAGCTTTTGGAAGTGCGTGGTTGGCTTCAAATATCAAATGGACAGAAAATGCAAATGATGAAATCTTAGCGATAAATTCTACTCCAATTAATAACACTGTAATTTTACGTAAAGATTTGGTTGAGAATAAAAACATGAATGTTTCGGCAGATACTAATGCGAAAATTGAATTGGTTGATTATTCACCAATGAAGATGACGTATAAATCTTCTTCTAATACAGATCAAATTGCTGTTTTCTCAGAAGTTTATTATCCACATGGATGGACTGCAACAGTTGATGGAAAGGAAGTTCCGATCGAAAAAGCGAATTACGTATTGCGTGCAGTTCCTGTACAAAAGGGAAATCATACAATCGTGATGGAATTTAAACCACAAGTTATTTCTACTGGAAATATGATTGTGATAGTTTCGAATATTTTACTTTTAATCGTTGTGGCTGGAGGTATTTATTTGGGATATAAAAAATGTTCTATAAAAGAGAATTTAAACTTAGTCGCTGAAAAGGCTTAATTTTGGAATGAAAAAAATATTAATCATCACCTATTACTGGCCTCCTGCGGGAGGTCCTGGTGTTCAAAGATGGTTGAAATTCACAAAATATCTTCCTGAATTTGGATATGAAACCTATGTTTATATTCCAGAAAATCCTTCTTATCCAATTCTCGATGAAACTTTAGCCAAGGACATTAATCCAAAAGTTAAAATCATCAAGAATAAAATTTGGGAACCTTATCAGTTAGCAGAAAAACTGAATCCAAAGAATAAAGCTTATAAAGGTGGACATTTCGAGAAAAAAGAAAATCAATCTTTTATGTCGAAGTTGTCGGTTTTTGTAAGAGGGAATTTCTTTATTCCAGATGCACGTAAGTTTTGGGTAAATCCTTCTGCTGAATATTTAAAAAACTTTTTACAAAAAGAAAATATCGATACGATTGTAACTTCTGGTCCGCCTCATAGTCTTCATTTAATTGGCTTGAAGCTGAAAAAACAATTACCAAATCTCAAATGGTTGGCAGATTTTCGTGATCCATGGACTCAAATTAGTTATCACAAAGAATTGAAATTAACTTTTTGGGCTGCAAAAAAACACAAAGATTTGGAACGTGAAGTAATGCAAAAAGCAGATGTTGTTTTAGCAACAAGTTATGCTGATGGAGAAAATTTCAAGAAGATTGGTGCAAAACATGTAGAAGTAATTACAAATGGTTTTGAAGAAGTAAAACAACAAACAGAAAAAGATCAAAATCACTTTCATTTGACGTATTCTGGAGGTTTGGAAATGCTTCGAAATCCTGTTGCATTGTGGAAAGCTTTAGCCGAAATTAGCAACGAAAATCAATCATTTCGAGAAGATTTTAAACTTAATTTTTATGGTTCTTTGGCTGATGATGTTAAACAAACAATTCTTGAACAAGGTTTACAAAATAACTTGATTGTTCACGGATATGTTTCGCACCAAGAATCGTTACATGCGATTAATTCTGCAAATATTCTGTTGTTAACAAATTTTGATAATGTTGCTTCGAAAGGAATTATTCCAGGGAAATTATTCGAATATATGGCAACTGGAAATCCAATTTTAGCGGTTGGTCCAGCGGATGCTGATGTCAAAAAAATACTTCAAAAAACAAAAGCGGGCGATTATTTTTCTCATCAACAAGTCAATGAAATCAAAACATACATTCTTTCGATTTACAATCAATGGTTGAGAAATCCAAACCAAAAATTTGAAACCAACGAAGCCGAAGTTCAACAATTCAACCGTAAAAACTTAACGAAGAAATTGGTTGAAGTGGTGGGGAAATTATCATAATAAAATACTATGTTTTAACAATATAAAGTAAATATTTCTGTTTAAGGATTATATAATTATTAAATGATAATCAATGAAGAAGTATTTACTTATTTTATTTTTATTTCTTAATATTATCCAATCATTTGCTCAACTTGATACAAAACATTGGTTTGCACCAATGATGGATAGAACAGGAAACCCCTTTCCTAATCAAAAAGTATATTTATCTACGAATAGAACTATTCCTTTTGAAGTTAAGATATATAATAACAATGTTGTTGTTGGTAATGTAACAATAAGTAAAGGGAATCCAGGTATTTTTAATATTCCAAGATCATATATAATTACAAGAGACCAAGCTGATATGTTTAAGCCAATAAAAAAAGGGTTATACTTAGAAGCAGATTATGCTTATTTTGCAAACCTTAGGTTTTCTGTCGCTCAACATGCTGAGATTGTGACATCTAAAGGAAGGGCAGGTACTGGAACTTTATTTTATACTGTTATGGCTCCAATAACGACATACAATGGTATTTTGAACTTTATGACAAGTGTTTTAGCTACAGAAGATAATACCACAATAAAGGTTTCAAATTTTGATTCTAATATTATTTTTAGTGATGGAGAGAAGAGAACAGAATTTAATATTATATTAAACAAAGGAGAGTCATATATTATTGATGGTATTGGAAATTATAAAGTGAATTATGAAGGTTTTATCGGTGCTAAAATTGAATCAGACAAACCTATATCTACAGCAAATGGTAATTTTAATGGGCAATATGCAGGTTATTTTCCAAATAGTTCAGATATTTTAATGGATCAAAACGTTCCAGTTTCTCAACTTGGAAATGAATTTGTTTTGGTAAAAGGTTTGGGTGATATTGGAAGTAATATGGAAGGCGCAATAGTTGTTGCAACTGAGGATGGCACTGAGGTTTATGTAAATAATGATCCTATTCCGCTCATCACCTTAAATGAAGGCCAACACTATATTATTAACGAAAATAAATACATTAATCAAGGAAAAAATCATTTTAATTTATATATTCAGACAACTCATAAGGCATATGTATATCAATTGTTAGGAGGAAGTAATGAACGAAATATTGAAGCTACAGGTGGAATGAATTTTATTCCAGCACTTAATTGTTTTCTACCAAAATCAATAGATGAAATTGGTTTGATAGATGAAAATGAAATTTATTTATCTAAAGAAGGAAGTGGTAGTTATTATTCAATTCTTAATGTGCCAACTAAACTTAATTTAATAACAGAAAAAAATGCTAATCTTACTGTAAATGGAAAAGTTCCTAATTCCAATTACGGTCCATTTGATATAGTTGGAACAACAAACTGGGTAACTTACGGTATACCTAATATAAAAGGAAATGTAACAATTAAATCTGATAAAGCTGTAACAGGAGGTATCACAGCAGGAAGTGAAGCTGCTGGATATGGTGGTTTTTTTGCTGGATTACCAACAAAACCAAAAATCGTAGCAGAAGGATGTTTTCCTGATGTAACATTAACAGTAACACCAGATATATACGAAACATATCAATGGTTTGAGGATGGGGTTGCTATTCCAGGAGCAACCGAAGTAACTTTTAAACCAACAAGATTAGGAAATTATTCGGTAGAAGTTACAATAGGTACTTGTCCGCCATTAAAAGACGAATATAAATTAAGAACTTGTCCTGATGAATCAGAATTAGAATTTGAAACATGTGGAGTTGCTCCAATTCATATTACTCCAAAATTTACAAAATCTGCCCAAACGATTAATTTCAATGAAACCAAGATAGTAGAAAATCCTTCAAAAGGAGTCGTTACAATTAACACTGTAAAAGGTATTATTACTTATACGCCAAATAAAGGGCAAAAAGGTTATGATGAATTCAAATATATAATTTATGGATCTGATAAATTTGAGGATAGTGAGATTGTAACAGTTAAAATTTTGATTAATGAACTCATTGTTAATAATGCAACGGTCTATGCGTGTAATGTAAATGGTAAAGGTATTTTTGATCTATCTGATGCAAATGTAACTTCTGATCCAGATGTGACAAAAAATTATTATCCTACGAAAGAAGATGCAGAAAATGAAGTGAATGAAATAATAGATTTTGAGCATTATGAATCTACAAATAAGAAAGTTTATGTAGTTGTCAAAAATAAAACAGGATGTAAAGAAATTGCCGAAATACAATTAGAGTTTTTTCCTTTTCCACAGATTGATTTAACTAAATATCAAACTACATATTGTGGAAGCAAAATGAATATTAAACTTGATGAAATTATCCGACAAATTTTTTCTAACCGAGAATTGTTTACAGTAAAATATTATTTAAATGAGCAAGATGCTTTAGACGGAAATACGAATACAATTTCATCTCAAAATATATTTACTGCTGATACAAAAGTGTACGTAAGAATTGAGACATTGAAAGGTTGTCAACCAGAAATTATTACTTTAGAATTTAAATTCGGTGAAAAAGTAAAACTTAATCAAGAAGTTTTAGATGTAGATGTTTGTGATAACGATTTTGATGGAGTTTATACATTCAATTTGAATGATTATGTTTTAGTAAATTTTGTTAATGATTATAATTACGATTATAAGTTTTTTGAAACCTTCGATGACGCTGAGAATAACATAAATTCAATTAATTCTAATCAAGTTGTAAATAGAAATAAAACTTTTTATGTGAGATTTGAAAAAGCAGGTTTATGTTTTTCTATTGCTGTTATTAATACTTTTGTATCTGTTCCGGAATACTCATCAACGCTAAAAGATGTGAAAATATGTCCTAATACCAAAACTATTTTAGATGCAGGAGATAATTATTTAGATTATAAATGGAGTACAGGTGAAACAACACAGACGATTGAGGTTGGGTTTGGAGATTATTGGGTAGAACTTCTTTCAAAAGAGGGATGTCCATATGTTCACAATGTTAATGTTTCTCATTTTCAATTACCAAATATTGTAATGATAAAAACTGTCAATGGACGTGCAGAAATCATTGTAGAAGGAGGAACACCACCATATAAATACTCATTAAATGGTGTAGATTGGCAAAGTTCGAATGTCTTTGAACCTTTAAAAGAAGGAAATTATACTGTTTATGTAATTTCGGCTGATAATTGTACTCCAGTAACAAAAGATTTTTTTGTAAACTTAATTCCTAATTTTATTTCACCTAATAATGATGGTTATAATGATAGTTGGAGAGCACAATTTTTAGGTTACAAAAATGCAATTGTTCAAATCTTTGATCGATATGGAGCAATTATAAAAGATGAAGTTGTGAATGATGAATATATTTGGGATGGTAAAAAGAATGGTTTTACAGTTCCTTCTGATAGTTATTGGTACAGAATAAAATTGAATGATAAAGAAATTATTACAGGCTATATAACAGTTAAAAATAAATAATTTTTTTGAAGTAAAATCCCACTTTCTACATTGTGAAAAGTGGGATTTATTATTTATAAATTAATAATTTAAGTTATGTTTCCAATAACATCTCTTTTAGCTCTTTTCACCCCAGATAATAATATCAGATAAATTATCTATTTCAAATTTATGAGACAAGTTGTTTAGCTTATTAGAATAAGCTTCTAACTCATTTAGTAAGACTATAAAAGCTTTTTTTGTTTGATTATAATCTATTCTTATTTCTTTATTTGTATTGATTGGTATAAATGATTCATTTTCATCATCACAAATTATAACAATTTCGTTTTTAGATTTTGTTATTAAAGGACTTGGATGGCATTCTGTTAGATAAAAGTTAGAGAAATTTTTGTTTAAAATATTTTTCCAAAGCTGAATTTCTTCTAACAATCCACAACATTGTGGGAATAATTCAATTTTATTATTAATTGAAATTGCATATCCACCAAAAAGTGAAATGGAATCTTCTATTTTAGTATCAGTAAGATGTAAGTTTATAATCTTCTCCATATTTGCTAATGATATTTTCAAAAGATTGTATTGATAAATTCCAGACTGAATAGGTTGAGGAAAGTTAGTATAAATTTTATTAATTTGATTTTTTTGATAACTATCCCATTCGATAGAATTGTTGAATGAAATTTCTTGCAGAATTTTTCCATTTTGATTGTCTTTCAAAATAGGAGGTTCTATGTAAAGGAATAAATTTGATTTTATCCATTTTTGAAAATTTTGTAAAAATATCGTTTAATACTTATTACAATATACATAATTCTTATAAAAAATTAATAACCTCATAATATAAATTCGCCAAATAGTATAAGTTGATAAAAATTTTTCTAAAATTTTAAAAATCTAACATCTGTCATAAGTGGGTTGAATATATTTTGCCTAAATTTATTTTGAAAAAATATAAACCACAGAGAAATGAATGACAATCGTAAGAAAGATGCATTGAATTACCATTCGATGGGTCAACCAGGAAAGATTGCAGTAGTGCCTACAAAACCTACGAATACGCAACGTGATTTATCGCTTGCTTATTCGCCAGGTGTTGCGGAGCCTTGTTTAGAGATTGAAAAAGATCCAGAAAATGCTTATAAGTATACAGCAAAAGGAAATTTGGTTGCTGTTATTAGTAACGGTACAGCCGTTTTAGGTTTGGGAGATATAGGTGCAGTAGCTTCGAAACCTGTGATGGAAGGTAAAGGTCTTCTATTCAAAATTTTTGCTGATATTGATGTTTTCGATATCGAATTGGATACAAAAAATGTTGATGAATTTATCAATACGGTAAAAGCTTTAGAGCCGACTTTTGGTGGAATCAATTTAGAGGATATCAAAGCGCCTGAATGTTTCGAAATTGAGAAACGTTTGAAAGCCGAAATGAATATTCCAGTTATGCACGACGATCAACACGGAACAGCTATTATTTCTGGTGCTGCGTTGATTAATGCATGTGAATTACAAGGAAAAGATATTTCTAAAGTTAAAATTGTAGTAAACGGAGCTGGTGCTGCGGCGATTTCGTGTACAGGAATGTATATTTCTGTAGGAGCAACGAAAGAGAATATCGTGATGTTGGATAGTAAAGGTGTTATTCGTTCGGATAGAGATAATCTTGATCCTTCTAAAGCAGAATGGGCAACAGATCGTGATATTTCGACATTGGCAGATGCTGTTAAAGATGCAGATGTTTTTATCGGTTTATCGGCTGCAGATGTTTTATCAGCAGATATGTTGAATACAATGGCAGAAAATCCAATTGTGTTAGCAATGGCAAATCCAAATCCAGAGATTGCGTACGATTTAGCAGTTGCGACGCGTCAAGATATTATTATGGGAACTGGGCGTTCTGATTATCCAAACCAGGTGAATAATGTACTTGGGTTTCCGTATATTTTTAGAGGAGCGTTAGATGTTCGTTCGACGACAATTAATGAGGAAATGAAAATTGCTGCTGTTCGAGCAATTGCAGAATTAGCAAAAGAACCAGTTCCTGAAGTTGTGACGCAAGCATACAATAATCATTCGATCAAATTTGGAAAAGATTATATTATTCCAAAACCTAATGATCCACGTTTGTTACCAGAAGTTTCGGCTGCGGTTGCAAAAGCGGCGATTGAAACTGGTGTTGCTAAAAATATCATTACAGATTTCGAAGAATACAAATTGTCATTGATTAAGCGAATCGGAAAAGAAAGTACGATTATGCGTAATTTGACACAAACGGCAAAATCAAATCCAAAACGTGTTGTTTTTGCTGAAGGAGATCGTTTCGAAATTCTTCGTGCAGCGCAAATTGTAAAGGAAGAAAAAATCGCTATTCCAATTATTTTAGGAAAGAAAAATAAAATTCAACAAATGATTAAAGATTATATGTTGGATTTGGAAGATGTTGAAATTGTTGATACAAATGCAGAAGAAGATTCGGACAGATACAATCAATTCGTTGATTTTATTTATTCGAAACGTCAACGAAAAGGAATCTCAAAATCTGATGCGAAAAAATTATTGAGAGATCGTAATTATTTTGGTTCATGCATGGTTGAGTTTGGTTATGCAGATGCAATGATTTCGGGAATGACGAAAAACTATTCGCAAGCGATTCGTCCAGCTTTAGAATTAATTGGAGCGGAACAAGGTCAAAAAGTTGCGAGTATGTATATGATGTTGACAGAAAAAGGACCAGTTTTCTTAGGTGATACAACGGTTAATTTAGATCCAACTTCAGAGGATTTAGTTAACATTACATTGCAATTTAACGAAACAATTAAGAAGTTTAAAATTGAACCAAAGATTGCATTATTGTCTTATTCAAACTTCGGATCAAATAAAGGAGAAACGGTTTCTAAAGTTCAGAATGCAGTGAATTATCTACATCAAAATCATCCAGATGTTTTAGTTGATGGTGATATTCAGGCAAATTTTGCAGTGAATAAAGAGAAATTACAAAGTAATTTTCCGTTTTCTAAATTAGCAGGAACGCATGCGAATACATTAGTTTTTCCAAATCTTGAATCAGCGAATATTTCGTATAAATTATTACAAGAATTAGGAAATATAGAAGCGGTTGGACCAATTTTGATCGGAATGAAAAAACCAATTCATTTGTTACAATTGGATAGCACTGTTCGCGAAATTGTGAATATGGTTACCATTGCTGTAATTGATGCACAACAACATCAGTAAAATATAAATTTAGAATTAAAAAAATCCACTTAAATGATTTTAAGTGGATTTTTTGTATTGTATGAAACCGAGATGATTTAAAAAATAAACTATTTATATTAATAAACACAAAAAAGCCTCGCAATGCGAGGCTTTCCTATTGATAAATGAAATTCTATTATTTAACTTCTTCGAAGTCTACGTCTTCAACACCATCATTTTTTGCTTGACCTTGATCAGCTCCTGGTTGCGCTTGTGCACCACTTTCTTGACCTTCGTTCATTGCAGCATAAATTTCTTGTGAAGCAGCATTCCAAGCTGTATTTAATTTTTCCATAGAAGCATCAATTGCAGCAACGTCTTGAGCAGCGTGAGCAGATTTAACCTCAGCTAAAGCTTCTTCAATTGGTTGTTTTTTGTCAGCAGGAATTTTATCTCCGTACTCAGTCAATTGTTTTTCTGTTTGGAAAATTAACGCGTCAGCAGCATTTACTTTTTCAATTTTGTTTTTTGCTTCTTCGTCTTTTGCAGCATTTTCTTGTGCTTCTTTTTTCATTCTTTCGATATCAGCATCAGATAATCCAGATGAAGCTTCAATTTTGATTGATTGCTCTTTTCCTGTTCCTTTATCTTTTGCAGATACACTTAAGATACCATTCGCATCAATATCAAATGTTACTTCGATTTGAGGAACACCTCTTTGTGCTGGTGGAATATCTACTAAGTCAAAACGTCCGATTTCTTTGTTATCGTTGAATAATGGACGCTCTCCTTGACCAATTCTTAATGTTACTGCTGGTTGATTGTCAACTGCAGTTGAGAAAACTTCAGATTTTTTAGTTGGAATTGTTGTATTCGCTTCAATTAATTTTGTGAATACTCCTCCTAAAGTTTCGATACCTAAAGATAATGGTGTAACGTCTAATAATAATACGTCTTTTACATCACCTGTTAAAACACCTCCTTGGATAGCTGCACCAATTGCAACAACCTCGTCTGGATTAACTCCTTTAGATGGTTTTTTACCGAAGAATTTTTCTACTTCTTCTTGGATTTTTGGCATACGTGTAGATCCACCAACTAAGATAACTTCGTCGATATCGTTGATTGATAAACCTGCATCAGATAACGCTTTTTTACAAGGCTCCATAGAACGACGTACTAAATCTTCTGTTAACTGATCAAATTTAGAACGAGTTAAAGTTTCTACTAAGTGTTTTGGTCCTGTTTCGTTAGCTGTAACGTATGGTAAATTAATTTCTGTTTGAGCAGAAGAAGATAATTCGATTTTAGCTTTTTCAGCAGCTTCACGTAAACGTTGTAAAGCCATTGCGTCTTTTTTCAAATCTACACCTTCTTTCGCTTGGAATTCAGAAGCTAACCAGTTGATGATTGCATCATCAAAATCATCACCTCCTAAGTGTGTATCACCGTTTGTAGATAACACTTCGAATACACCGTCACCTAATTCTAGGATAGATACGTCAAAAGTACCACCACCTAAATCGTAAACAACGATTTTTTTATCTGAGTTTGCTTTGTCTAATCCGTAAGCTAATGCAGCAGCAGTAGGCTCGTTGATAATACGTTCTACTTTAAGACCTGCAATTTCACCAGCTTCTTTAGTTGCTTGACGTTGAGCATCGTTAAAATAAGCTGGTACAGTAATTACCGCTCTTGATACTTCTTGTCCTAAATAATCTTCAGCAGTTTTTTTCATTTTTTGTAAAATCATTGCTGAGATTTCTTGTGGAGTATAGTTACGTCCATCAATATCAACTGCTGGCGTATCATTGTTTCCTTTTACAACTGAATAAGGAACACGACCGATTTCATCTGCATCATTATTAAATTTAGTTCCCATGAAACGTTTAATAGAATAAATCGTTTTCTTTGGGTTTGTTACAGCTTGACGTTTTGCTGAATCACCAACTTTAATTTCCCCTCCTTCTACGAATGCTACGATAGATGGAGTAGTTCTTTTACCTTCTGCATTTGGAATTACAACTGGCTCACTACCTTCCATTACAGAAACACAAGAGTTCGTTGTACCTAAGTCGATTCCGATTATTTTGCTCATATTGTTTAGTTATTTTTTATATTATTAATGATTTATTTTAAACTTTTACACATCATCAAAAATGATGCTACACCAGAATAGTCAATCTTTGTGCCAACATAAAAAAAATGACATCCAATAGATTTTAGATGTCAGGTTGTCAGATTATGATTAATGATTTGATTATTTATCGATAAAAAAGTCAGTTTATTGGTTGATAAAATGTCAGCGTTAAGTTATATACTTAAACTCAAACTTTATCTCAGTCTTAGTCTCAATCTCAATCTATGTTGTGAGAAAATAATAATTGTTTTAAAAGTTTGTTTACTCATCAGTTTTAATCAAACTCAAATTTTATCTCAGCCTTAACCTCAGTCTTAGTCTTAGTCTTAGTCTTAGTCTTAGTCTCAATATTACCCAATCTTACTTCCGTTTTCTACTTTTCGTTCGGGATTCAAGAGAATAACATCTTTATTATTTCCATAAACGCCCATCACGAGACATTCGCTCATAAAAGTGGCAATTTGTTTTTTCGGAAAGTTAACCACAGCCATTATTTGTTTTCCAATCAATTCTTCTTTGGTATAAAGCGATGTAATTTGTGCCGAACTTTTCTTGATTCCTAACGGACCAAAATCAATTTCTAATTGATAAGCAGGATTTCTTGCTTTCGGAAAATCATTTGCACTGATAATTGTCCCAATTCTCATATCAACTTTCTCGAAATCTTTCCAAGAAATTGTTTCAGTATTATTTTCAGGTTTTGGTTCTTCTTTTAGTTTATTCTCTTTGTCGTAAATCGTTTGCAGAATTTTTTCTAAATCAGTTTTTTCATTCGCATATTTCGTTTTCATGTTATCTGGCATTCGGTTATAATACGTCAACGCTTTTTCGCCAAATTGTTTGATGTAAAAATTAGTCAATGGAGGAACGTTTGGAAATTGTTTATGAAAAATCATTTCTGTATACGCTTGCCATTCGCGTTCTTCTCGCAATTCAATTTGATTTTCGCCCGAACGCTGAAAAACATGTACCATTTCGTGCATCAAAACATTGGAAAGTAATACTAAATCAAAATCAAGAATATTACGCGGAACACGAATTGTAATTCCTGTTTTTTCTTCACCTTCTGCAGTCAATAAAAAACCTTTCGGATCGATTTCTTCTCGAAACGTAAAACCTGTAAAAGCATTATGTTTTAATTTCAATTCATCTAAAATTTCGTACAATGCTTCAACGATTAAGTGATTATTTTTTAAATAATTTATTCTTTCCTTAAATTTTTCTGTAATCATAGCTTTTTGGCTTATTTATCAAATATATAATCTTATTTTTGATATGTTTTAAAAATGACTATGAAGAAATTAGTACTATTACTTGGCTTGATCTCGATAACAACAAATGCACAAGTACTTAATAACAAACAAGAGTTTACGCGACAAGATTCGCTTCGCGGAACGAATAATGAATTCCGAAATTGGTGGGATGTTAAAAAATATAAAGTAAGTGTAGAACCAGATTATCAGTCAAAATCGATAAAAGGAAAAACGACAATTACGTTTGATAAAATTGCTCCTCAACAATCAGATTTATTGCAGATAGATTTACAAGATCCAATGATGGTTTCGGCTGTAAAATTGAATGGAAAGAAAATTTCTGATTTCAAACGTGATGGAAATGTCTATTTTATTAATGTCGGAAAAAATATCAAGAATACGTCGAATCAATTAGAATTAGAATACAACGGAAATCCTCGTGTTGCGGTGAGAGCGCCTTGGGATGGTGGTTGGATTTTTGCGAAAGATGAAAAAGGTCGCGATTGGATGTCTGTTGCGGTACAAGGTTTGGGCGCAAGTGCTTGGTTTCCGAACAAAGATTATTTAGGCGATGAGCCAGATAATGGAATGGAATTGGAAATTATTACGCCAAAAAATTTAGTTGGAGTTGGTAATGGACGATTAGTTTCTAAAAAAGAGAAAAATGGTAAAACAATTTCTACATGGAAAGTTGTCAATCCAATCAATAATTATAACATTATTCCATATATCGGACATTATGTCAATTTCAAAGATACTTTCGAAGGCGAAAAAGGTAAATTGGATTTAGATTATTATGTGTTAGATTATAATATAGATAAAGCAAAATTGCAGTTTGAACAAGCAAAATTGATGTTGAAAAGTTTTGAATATTGGTTTGGACCTTATGCTTTCTACGAAGATTCTTTCAAGATTGTAGAAGCTCCGCATTTAGGAATGGAGCATCAATCTGGAATTGCGTACGGAAATAAATTCGAGAATGGTTATTTAGGTCGTGATTTATCAGGTTCTGGCTGGGGATTGAAATGGGATTTTATCATCGTTCATGAAGCTGGTCACGAATGGTTTGGGAATAATATTACCGAAAAGGATGTGGCAGATATGTGGATTCACGAAGCGTTTACGGCTTATTCGGAAACTTTGTTCACAGAAACTTATTATGGAAAAGATGCGGCAAGCGAATATGTGCGTGGAACGAGAAAGGCAATCCAAAATGATATTCCAATTATCGGCGTGTATGGCGTAAACCAAGAGGGTAGTGGTGATATGTACTATAAAGGTGCAAATATGATTCACACGTTGAGAACTTGGATGAATAATGATGAAAAATTCAGACAAATGTTGCGTGGATTAAACAAAGAATTTTATCATCAAACTGTAACTACAGAACAAATTGAAAATTATATTGCGAAGTTTTCTGGTTTAAATTTGAACGCTTTTTTCAATCAATATTTAAGAACAGTTAAAATACCTACTTTAGAACTTAAACAAAATGGAAATAAAGTTGAATATCGTTATACGAATGTTGTTGATGGATTTGCAATGCCGTTACGATTGAAAGATTCTGATATAACCATCAATCCTACGACTAATTGGCAAACAATTAATAATTCAACGATTACAAAAGCGATTGATGTAACAATTAATCCAAATTATTATATCGATTCGCATATTATATATTAAAACTGAATGAGATATTGAAACAAGTTCAACATGATAAGGAAAGTCAACCTGAACTTGTTTTCAGGTTCTCATCCAAAATGATTTATAAAATATTCCAAACAAATATCATCGGTTATTGAATGATGAAATTATAAATTTGTGACATGAAAAAATATATTGCATACGCAATCTTATCAGGATTATTATTAACAGCAGGTTGGCCATCGCATGGTTTTCCATTGTTATTATTTATAGGATTTGTACCCTTGATGTTGGCAGAACATCAAATCACGCAACGCGCAGAATTCAAGAAAAAAGGACGCAAAATTTTCGGACTTTCGTTTTTAGCTTTCTTTATTTGGAATGCGATTGTAATTTGGTGGTTGCATTATGCACAAGAAACGGACGCGAATGGAGATTTGCACAATTCGTGGAGCGCTTATTTGATTCCCGTTGTAGCGAATTCGTTGTTTATGTCAATTGTTTTTCAGTTGTATCATTTTGTCAAAACAAAAGCGGGTAATCTGTATGGATTGGTTTTTCTTCCTGCGATTTGGATGAGTTTTGACAAACTAACCTTGAACTGGGAACTAACTTGGCCTTGGTTTAACCTAGGAAATGGTTTTGCAAAATATTACGAATGGGTGCAATGGTACGAATACACAGGAACTTTTGGAGGTGCACTTTGGATTTGGTTAGTTAATATTACGGTATTCTATTATTTGACGGCTTATATTAATAAGAAAGAAATGAGGTATCTAAACAAATTAGGTATTTATGCTGGATTATTAATTGCTGTGCCAATTGGTATTTCTTATATTATTTATGCGAATTACGAAGAAAAGGGAAAAGCACTTGATGTGTTAGTTCTTCAGCCAGATCTTGATCCATACAACGAAAAGTATATGAAAGATGGTTTGCAGATTTATGAAGAATTGAAACAATTGGCACTGAAAAATATTAAACCAAAAACTCAATTTGTTGTTGCACCAGAAACAGCCGTACCTGGATCATCTGCTTTGATTTTTGATAATATGTATGATGATTTAATTATACAAGACATTCAGCAATGGACAAAAACTAAAAAAGATTTACATTTTGTAACAGGAGCATCTATTATGCGAATTTATCCAATGCAATCTTTAGCATCGGAAACGGCATCTGTTATGAGAGATGGAATTACGTGGTACGACGCTTATAACTCAGCTTTGCAGATAAGTGGAAACGATTCGATAGAAGTTTATCACAAGAGTAAATTAGTACCTGGAGTAGAAATTTTTCCATATCGAAACATTTTAATGCCAATTATTGGAGAATTTATGCTTAACTTTGGCGGCACAACAAAAACGTTGGGGATTCAACCTCATCGTTCTGTTTTCAAGAATAAAACAAACAACGCTACTGTTGCTCCGGTTATATGTTACGAATCTATTTACGGAGACTATACAACAGAATATGTGAGAGAAGGCGCAAATGTTATATTCACAATGACCAACGATTCTTGGTGGGGCTCTACCGATGGTCATCGTCAATTACTATTATATGGTAATTTGAGAGCTATTGAAAATAGACGCGCTATCGTTAGATCTGCAAATTCAGGTATTTCGGCTTTCGTTAATCAGCGAGGAGATATAATGAAGTCTTTACCATATGGAGAGCAGGGTGCTTTAAATGGTACAATTTTAATGAATAGTGAATTAACGTTTTATACAAAATATGGCGATGTAATCGCGAGGATAGCGCTGTTGGTAATGGGAATTATCTTGGCTTATACTCTTGCGCAGAAGTTGTTATATAAACAAAATAAGAAAAAAATATAAAATTAATAACCTAAAGAGTTGTATAAGTAATATATAATTTGTTACTTTGCACTCCGTTTAAAATAGGACAATACAAAATAAGATGTCAAAAATTTGTCAAATTACAGGTAAGAAGAGATTAGTGGGAAACAATGTTTCTCATGCTAATAATAAAACAAAACGCACTTTTGAAGTGAATTTGTTCAAAAAGAGATTTTTTATGCCAGAAACTGGTGAGTGGATTACATTAAGAGTTTCTGCACACGGTTTAAAAACAATCAACAAATTAGGAGTTGATGAGGCTGTTAAACGTGCACGTAAAGAAGGTTTAATCAAATAATTTAAGACACCATGGCAAAAAAAGGAAACAGAGTACAGGTTATTTTAGAATGTACAGAGCATAAAGAAAGTGGTATGCCAGGAATGTCTCGTTATATCACAACTAAAAACAAAAAAAATACTCCAGATCGTATTGAGTTGAAAAAATACAACGCAGTATTGAAAAAGTATACAATTCACAAGGAGATTAAATAATAAAATTTTAGACGATGGCAAAGAAAACGGTAGCAACCCTACAAACTGGGTCTAAAAAAATGACCAAAGTTATCAAAATGGTAAAATCTCCAAAATCTGGAGCTTACGTATTTGTTGAAAAAGTAGTTAATGCTGATGAAGCAGATTCTTTCTTCACGAAATAATCAAATCATCTCCTTAACAAAAAATATTTAAGGTTAATTGAGCTGCCTCGTTTTCAGGGCGGCTTTTTTATTTCCTTATATTTTATGTATCTTCGTACAAAATTTTAAGAAATTTAGCTTATTAATGAGTTGGTTCAAAAAGATATTAGGTAAAGAAAGCAAAGAAAAATTAGATGAAGGATTAGAAAAATCTAAAACTTCTCTATTTGATAAAATCAGTCGCGCTGTAGTAGGTAAATCTAAAGTAGACGATGAGGTTTTAGATGATTTAGAAGAAGTATTGATTTCTTCTGATGTCGGTGTTGAAACAACGATCAAAATTATTCGTCGAATAGAAGAACGTGTAGAACGTGATAAATATGTTTCGACTTCTGAGTTAGATTTAATTCTTCGCGAAGAAATTGCAGGCTTACTTTCCGAAAATAATATAGAAGATACAAACGGTTTTTCGATTCCGAAGAAAGATGTACCATACGTTATTATGGTGGTCGGAGTAAATGGAGTTGGTAAAACAACTACGATTGGTAAATTGGCTTCTCAGTTCAAATCACAAGGACTTAAAGTGGTTCTGGGAGCAGCTGATACGTTTCGTGCGGCGGCTGTAGATCAATTAGTAATTTGGTCGGAGCGTGCAGGTGTACCAATTGTAAAACAAGCAATGGGTTCTGATCCTGCTTCGGTTGCATTTGATACCATTCAGTCGGCAGTTGCCCAAAATGCAGATGTTGTTTTGATTGACACAGCAGGACGTTTGCATAACAAAATTAACTTGATGAATGAGTTGACAAAAATAAAACGTGTGATGCAAAAGGTAATTCCAGATGCGCCTCACGAAGTTTTATTAGTGTTAGATGGTTCTACAGGTCAAAATGCTTTTGAGCAAGCAAAACAATTTACACAAGCAACAGAAGTATCTTCTTTAGCAGTTACAAAATTAGATGGAACAGCAAAAGGAGGAGTAGTAATTGGAATTTCTGATCAATTTCAGATTCCAGTTAAATACATTGGTGTTGGTGAAGGAATCAATGATTTACAAGCTTTCAATAAAATGGAGTTTGTCGATTCTTTTTTCAAACGAAATAATTAAGAAATTTAATTTCTATAAAAATATAAATCCTTCAAGAAAAACTTGAAGGATTTTTTTTATCTATAAAAATCTTTTTCTTTGAGATTTAGTTTTTCTAAAATTAATGTAATAACTGCATGTAATTTATTCGATTGAGAATCTGATGTTTCTAAAACAATAGTATTATTATCTTCATAATTAGCGTTTATACTTAACTTAGTAGTATATCCATCAAGCGAAATTGTTTTTCGATTTTTAATAAAATCTGAAAAATTTAAATCAAGAATCTGATCTTCAATTTGTGCAAAATCCTTTTTACTCAATAAAATTTTCTTTTCTTCATTTTTTCCTTTCAACATACTTTTAGTGTAAAGGACAATTATTTTATCTGTGTCTTTAGGATGAAACATAGAAGTTGTATTCGTAAAATCAATTTTAACTCCACTTGGAATAATATGACTTGCAGAGTTTTCTAAAGTCATTGATGTAATTCTATCTTGACCAAAAGTACTAATGGAACAGATAAGTAAAATAGTCAATAATTTATAATTCATAACTAATAAATCACCTTAATATATTCTTTATAAAACTTTTTGCTTTTGTTTTCTTTTTTCGAAATAGTTTTTAGAAACTCATTCAAATATTCTCTAAAAGGCGAATCTTTCGCTAAAGCATCTTGTTTTTTACTTGTCAAAACCTGAACTGTTCCGTACATTTCTTCATCATTTTCTACGCTCGATGCAATCAAAGTAAAGGTTTCATTGGCTTCATTAATGATATTTTTATTCGACCAAACTAACAACGGTTGATTATTTTCAGTGTACAAAACATTGTCCCATTTTCCTAACCAATCATATAGCATTTTTTTCGCAACTAAAGACGTTTGGAAACTTTCGACACGATATTCTGTCAACGAACGTTCGGCTTGTTCTTGCGCATATAATAAATTGAAACTTGTAAAAAGTGCGATAAAAAGAAATAATTTTTTCAAACTCAAAAATCTTGTTTAGCGTAAAGTTATCAAAAATAATTGCAATTCTTATGTAACTTATTTGTTCTTCATGCGTCATATAAATATATACTAACTCTTAATAGTAGAATTAACCATGAAAAAATTTTTTGTACTTGCTGTTACATTGTCAGGAATTTTTGCTTTTGGACAAGATGAAAAGCAGGACTCAACCGACTATAATCCAATAGAAATAAAAGAAGTTTTAGTTCAGTCGCAACGCAAAAAAATGTTTGCAGACAAAGCAGTTTATACGTTTGATAAAGAAGCGTTGGAAAAGGCGCGCTACGCAAAAGATTTGTTGAATACGTTACCAGAACTACAAGTTGATCCAATTTCGAATACAATACAGAGTACAAAAGGTGGAACGACTTTGTTATTGATTAATGGAATTGAGGCAACAGATAATCAAATTCGTGCTGTGAAACCGCAAGATGTGGTGCGTGTTGAGTATTTTGATATTCCGCCAGCGCGTTATGCAAATCGTGCAGATCAAGTGGTGAATTTGATTACGCGTAATCCAGAAAATGGTTATGTATATGGTGCGGATCTCACTTCGGCGTTTACAACAGGTTTTATAAATGGTTCTGCTTATGCGAATTTTACGAAAGGAAAAAGTAACTTTGGATTAGAGTATAACATTTATCTGAGAGATTATAAAGATCGTACTTCGATGAATATTTATGATTATAACTTAAATAATATTCATTACAGAACAGAAAATCAGCGCAACGAATATTTTGGATATACGGATCAAACAATTGCATTGCGATATACCAATTCGGATTCGGATAAATATGCTTTTCAAGCAAAGTTGGATATGAATATCAGTTCGAGTTTTGCTTATGCGAATGGAACAAGTTTGTTCTATCAAAATAGTTTATTAAACAATCATTCAACCTATAAACATTCTAATTCTAATTATTCAAAACCAACATTAGATCTTTATTATTCGAGAAAATTAGGAAAGAAAGATGAGTTAAGTTTAAATGTAGTTGGATCGATGTATACAACGAAATCGATTGACGAAACGCGCGAATGGGAAACAATTTCTGGTGCTGAACAATATAATTATTTGACAAATTTAGAAGCTGATCAAAAAGGAATTGTAGGAGAAATAGCGTATACACATAGTTTCGAGAAAGGAAAATTAAATTCTGGTTATCGAATTTCGAATAATTCAATTGATAATAAATTAGAAAACTTAAATGGTCCTTCGAATAATAAAGTAAATTATTTAGAACAATATATCTATTCTGAATATTCTGGAAAAGCGAAAAAGTTGTCATATCGTTTGGGTGTTGGATTAACGAATGTTCATAACAAGAATGAAGATACAAACACAGATACGTGGACGTTTACACCAAAATTAGTATTGGGTTATGAATTAGCGAAGAATCAAAATTTACGTTTTTCGAGTTCATACAAACCAACCAGTCCTTGGAATTCGGCATTGAGTAAAAACGTGATTCAGGTTGTAGAAAACATTACACAAGAAGGAAATCCGTATTTAACCATTCAGAAATCGTTTGGAAATAATTTGATTTACTCTTTCAATTCAAAATATTTTGATTTAAATACAAATGCATTTTATCATTATACAAAAGATCCAATTAATCAATTGTATTTGCAAAATATCATAAATGGAAATGTAGAAGGATATAAATTAACCTACGAAAATGCTCAAAATTCGCAACGTTACGGTGTTCAAATTACAGGTTCTATCAAACCTTTCGGAACAGATATTTTAGCTGTTAAAGTAAATATAGCACCAGCAACAGAGCGTTTTAAAACGAAAGATGGTAGAATTTTGAAGAATGATTATATCGGAAATTATTTTGCATTATCATCTGTTTACAAAAACTTTCGTGTAGATTATCAATTTAATATTCCGTATTACACGTTGGGCGGAGCTTTGTTGTATACACAAGAAAACATGAACCATGCTTTTGCGAGTTATAAGTACAATAATTGGACTTTTTCTACTGGAATGTATTGGATTGGAATGCCATCGACTTACAAGCAAAAAACGATGGATAAACAATATGTGGATTATTCTCGTGTAGGGAAAATTTGGGACAACAAATCGATGTTTGTTGTTGGTTTGAGCTTTGATTTTGCTAAAGGTAAGAAAACAAATATCAACCGAAAATTAGAAAATGAAACTGCTGGAGCAGCAACGTTTTAATAAATAAACTAAAAGAGAATCCTTAGGATTCTCTTTTAGTTTATTTATAATTTAGATGCAATGTTGAAACGAGCTCAACAAGAAATAAAGTAAATGTCATTCCGACGAATGTAGGAATCTATAATTAAATTATTTTTGCATCTAACATCTACAACTCCGTCAAAAACTTCAGTGTATCAATATTATCAGCGTAATCAGTTAATTTCGGAAATTGAGTTTGTCCAAATTCAACATAATTCGGATTATCTTTCATGTCATTTCCAACCACACATTGTATTTGATCTTCATTTTCGATCAAATATTTTTTTACATCATTTACATCTTCATAAACTTCAAAATTTACAACTGCAATTGGAGAATGTAAAGCTGTATCTTTTTTCATTAGAACAAAATTATTGTCTAAAAATTCATCTTTTCCTAACAAAAATATTGCACGATTGTAATCGTAATTATTTGCATATTTAGGATGATTAATCACATCACCATAAGAAAAAATAGCTTCGAAAATTTTTGGTAATTGAACTTCATCTTTTACATAAAGTTTAGTTACATTTCGGCAACCTAATCCAAAATAAATGAATAAGTCGTTACCCAATTTTTTCAATTCTTCATCAGTTTCCGAACCATTCAATACAGCAACCGAAGTTCTATTTTTACGAATAATGTTAGGAACTTTTCCAAAATATTGTTCAAAATAACGTGCCGTGTTATTACTTCCAGTTGCAATAACTGCATCAAAATTTTCTAATCGTTCAACAGTTTGAATAATCAATTTGAAATTTTCATCAATCGAATACAAATATTTTATCGCTAATTTGATTAATTTATCATCTTTAGATGAGGTTTTGATTAACGCATTATTTCCAGAAATAACAACAGAAAGCAAATCATGAAAACCAACCAAAGGTAAATTTCCTGCCATTATAATTCCAACATTTTTTGGCATTTCAGCAAATGGATAATCTTTCGTCCAAGCCAATAAATTTTCTTCCGTTAAAGCTTCTGCCCAACTTTTCAAGGCTAACGTAATATTATCTTTTGTAAACCAATTGTTGTAGGCTTCTGCATCGCTCACCGCATATTCAGCTTCTTCTTTCCAATTCTCGAATTTTTCTGTCAGTTCTGTGTCTTTAATCGAATCATTATTTATAATAAAATTAAAAAACTGCCCCAATTCGTTAAATGCTGAAATCCTTTGTTCAAATGTCATTTTTTCTGAAAATTAAATGTAATTTTGTAGTTGCAAATGTAGGAAATAAAAAAACAGATACAATGGCTATAATTATTACAGATGAATGTATAAATTGTGGAGCTTGTGAGCCAGAATGTCCAAATAACGCGATTTATGAAGCTGCGGTAGATTGGAAATATTCTGATGGAACTTCTCTTAGCGGAACAATTGTAAACGTAGACGGCGCAACTTTTGACGCTGATGCGGTGCAAGATCCTGTGAGTGATGAGGTTTATTACATTGTTCCCGATAAATGTACTGAATGTAAAGGTTTCCACGAAGAACCACAATGTGCGGCAGTTTGTCCGGTGGATTGTTGTGTGCCTGATGATAACCACGTAGAAAGCGAGGAACGCCTTTTGAGTAAAAAAGCGTTTATGCACTTAGAGTAAAAATCGTCACAACTTTACATATCATAACCTCGACTTTTAGAAGTCGAGGTTATGATATGTTCAATTTTCTAATCACATTTTAATATTATTCTAATCGGATAGTAATACTATTATAGCGTATAGTCTTGTATTTTTGATAGGAAAGATTAAATAAATAAAAACGGATGAATTTTCAGTTGAAATTCAGTGTAAACGAAAAACTATATCTTAAAAATCCAGAAAGTAGCGAAGTTGGAAAAACTATTGTAAAACAAGCAATAGAGCTGATTTTTGAAACAGGATTTGAACATTTTACATTCAAAAAATTGGCGGTAAAAATAAATTCTACAGAAGCTACAATTATCGTTATTTTTCTTCAAAATATAAATTATTGACCTATATTTTGAATTGGTATTGGTCTTACATTGAATTTATTTGCGAATTAAAAACGAAAGAGATTAAAAACTCATTAGAAAAATTAGATAAGATATTAGAGATTATTACACATTATGATAATTCTTGTGAAGAAGTGGAAGATTATAATATAAAGAAGCTTCATACCATTGTAATATCAGAAAGTAGTAAATCTTATCTCGTAAAAGAAGTAGATAAAATTTGTAAAGAAATGGTTTTTGCTCCATTAGAAAGTCTTTGCAAATTTATTGCGGTAATCATAGAAGAAGTTAAAGGAGATTTTCCTTATCCTTTTTCTTTAGCAAGTACATTATTAGAAACTGCGCACGATCAACATTTTTTTAGTGAACATTTACCTAATCTTACAGATAATCATCAAGAACAGAATCACACAGTTTATGTGTTAGATTATTTAAAATATATTACGTCAAACTTTATCAAATAAACACAATGGCATCAATATCAGCAAGCGAACACGGTAGAAAACTGCTTCGCTATATTACAAAAGAGAAAAAAGATGTAACAAATATTTATTTCTATGCAATACTAAATGGACTTGTGTCTTTAAGCATTCCGTTAGGTATACAATCTATTATTGGGTATGTGTTAGGAGCAACAATGGTTACCTCTATTTATATCCTGATTTTCTTTGTTGTAATCGGAACTTTCTTTGTAGGATATTTTAGATTGAAAGTAATTGAAATTATCGAAAAAATTCAACAAAAAATATATGTAGAATTTTCGATGGCTTTCGCAGATAAATTACCTAAAGTAAACTTATCAACTACTAGAAAGTATTATTTACCAGAGTTAATGAATAGATTTTTTGATATTCAGAATTTTCAAAAAGGAGTTTCAAAAGTTCTTTTAGAAATACCAACGGCATTAATCCAAATTCTGTTTGGTATCTTATTATTAGCTTTTTATCACCCTTGGTTTTTAGCATTTGGAGGACTTGTAGTTATATCTATTGTTATGATATTTTACTACACAATGGAAAGTGGAATAAAATCTAGTATAGAAGAAAGTGATAAGAAATATGAAACGGCAGCTTGGATAGAAGATGTCGCAGCTTCTGTAAAAACATTTAAAATACATTCAGAAAAAGGAACGCATCTTATTGGAACAGATGACCGTGTTTCAGATTATTTAGATGATAGAACTTCTCACTTTAAAGTACTAGTTTTCCAATACAAAACAGTAATTGCCTTTAAAGTAATAATTACGTTTACAATGTTAGCTATAGGTACTTACCTTATGTTGGATCAGCAATTAAATATTGGGGCATTTATTGCAACAGAAATTGTTGTTTTAACAATTATGGCCGCTGTAGAAAAGTTAATTGTTAGTTTAGAGAGTTATTATGATATGATTACTTCTTATGCTAAGCTTACTAAAGTAACAGAATTAGACGAAGAAGTTGAAGGAGATATAGAACTTTTATACAAAAAACAAGGAACAACAATTGAGTTTAAAGATGTAGAATTTGCCTATAATGATAGTCCTAAAATTTTAGACAATATAAACTTTAAACTTCAAGAAAATACATTAACAGTAATAACAGGAAAAACAGGTACTGGGAAATCACTTCTTTTAAATATGTTGGCTGGTTTTTACGAATCGAGCTCAGGAAGTATTCTTTACGATAAAATTCCATTGAAAAACTTAAATAAGAAACATTTCAGAAGTAGTGTTGGACTTTATTTAGAGAGTGCAAAAGTTGTTCAAGGAACTGTTCAAGAAAATATTCTTTTAGGAAATACACAAAGCAATACACAAAGTATTATAGAACTTTCTGATGAATTAGGAATAGAAAATATTTCTAATTTATTTAGTAAAGGTTTTGCAACAGAAATTAGCGAAACAGATTCGGAACTTTCATTTAGTTCTAAAAAGAAAGTACTTCTTCTTCGTTCATTATTAGGAGAAAAGAGATTATTGCTTTTAGAGAATCCTATGAGCGGAATGTCAGATCAATTTCAAGAAAAAATGATTGAGTATTTAAATGGCTTAAAAAAGCATACAACTATTGTTGTTGTGTCGTCGAATAATAAGCTTATCCGATTTGCAGATCAACATCTTCATTTAGAAGATGGAACACTTAAAGTTATTTCATAAAAATTAAAGAAAATGCAACTAAAATCATTCGATAAAATATATCAAATTCGTAAAAAATCGAGAGTTAAAAGATGGTTTTTATTCATTCTTTTAGCCGGAATTGTTACGTTGTTTCTTCCTTGGACACAGAATATAAAAGTTAAAGGAAATGTTTCATCTTTATATCAATCTCAGCGTCCACAACAATTAAATTCTCCAATTCCTGGACGAATTATTAAATGGAATGTAAAAAATGGAGATTATGTTTCTAAAGGAGATACACTTTTACAACTATCTGAGATAAAAGAAGATTACATGGATCCTTTGTTAGTACAGCGTACAGAAGAACAAGTGGATGCAAAAATAGGCGTAAGAGAATTTTATAGAGCTAAAGTTGGTACAGCAAAAAATCAATTAGAGGCTTTAAATGCAGCTAGAGATTTAAAATTAAATCAGGTTAAAATTAAAATTAGTCAGTTAAATAACAAATTAGTTGGAGAAGAAGCTGAATTAGTTGCAGCAACAAATGAGCTAAAACTTTCTGAAGATCAGTATGCAAGACAAAAGAAAATGTATGATGAAGGTTTAGTTTCATTAACACAATTTCAACAAAGAAGTATTTCTTATCAGAATTCGATTGCGAAGAAAACAGCTTATGAGAATAAAGTTTCACAAACGAAACAAGAAATCATTAATACACAAATTGAGCAAAATGCTGTAACACAAGATTACAATGAGAAATTAAGTAAAATTGAAGGAGAGCGTTTTCAAAGTATGGGACAAATTGAAGGAAGTGATGGAGATATTGCAAAACTTCAAAATCAAGTTGCGAATTATAAAGCAAGACAAGGTTTATACTTTATTATTGCTTCTCAAGACGGTCAAATAGTTCAGTTGAACAAAGCTGGTATTGGAGAAGTATTAAAAGATGGAGAAAACATTGGTACTATTGTTCCTACGAAAGTAGATTATGCTGTAGAGATTTATGTTCGACCAGTAGATTTGCCATTGGTAAAAGAAGGACAGCGTGTAATGTGTATTTTCGATGGTTTTCCAGCAATTGTTTTCTCTGGTTGGCCAGATTCTAGTTATGGTGTTTTTTCAGGAAAAGTTGTTGCTGTAGAAAGTAATATTAGTCCAAATGGTCTTTTTAAAGCATTGGTTATTGAAGATAAAAATGAGAAAAAATGGCCAACAAAAATTAAGATGGGAACAGGAACACAAGGAATTGCAATTCTTAACGATGTTCCTATTTGGTACGAGTTATGGCGAAATATAAATGGATTTCCACCAGATTACTACGAGGTTGCAAATACAAAAACAACAAAAGATGAAAAAAGTAAATAAGGTATTCCTTGTTTTAGTTTTATTAATTTCTCACTTTAGTTTTGGACAGGATTCTTTAAAAATATCTTCATCAGAATTTATTTCAGTGGTGAAGAATTATCATCCACTGGCTTTAAAATATCAACTTCAGAATAAAATAGCATTGGAAGAAATAACAAGAGCAAGAGGTGGTTTTGATCCTGTTTTAGCAGCAAAATTAGGAGAAAAGAATATTGATGGAACAAGGTATTATGAACAAAAAAATATTGAACTAGGTATTCCGACTTGGTATGGAATAGATATTAATGGTAGTTACAATCATATACAAGGAGATAAATTAAGTAATACAGAAACTGTTGGAGGTTTATTTCAATTTGGTGTAACAATTCCTTTGGCTAAAAACTTATTGTACGATAAAAGAAGAGCAATGTTAGATCAGGCAAAATTTGCACTGAAAATGACAGAAGCTGAGCAAACGGTTTTAACAAACGACCTTCTTTTAGAAGCAGAAAATACCTATTGGGAATGGGTTCAGAATTTTGAAATTTATAAATTAAAATCTGAAATTGTTGACATTAATAAAGAGCGTTTAGATTTTACAAGAAAAACATTAGATTTTGGAGAAGTACCTGCTATTGATACTATAGAAGCACTTTCTCAGTTGCAAAGTTTTGAATTGCAACGACAAGATGCTTTTTTAAATTTTGTAAAAAGTACACAGCAGCTTCAGTTATATTTATGGAAAGATAATCAACAACTGTATGAGCTTACAGCAATGATTTATCCTTCGGATGGATTAGAAAATCATTCAGCTTATTCTGATTTTGAGTTTTTAATTGACGAAGTAGAATCTCAAGAATTAGATGCGCATTCATCTATTTTATATTACAATCAAAAACAAAATATCTTAGAAAGTGAACGAAGATTAAAATTTCAGAGTTTTCTTCCTAAAATAGATTTTACGTATAATTTCTTTACGAAAGAGGGGTACTCAGCCGATTATTTACCATTCTTTGATAATAATTTTCAATATGGTTTAAAGTTAGAAATTCCGATATTTCTACGAGAAGCAAGAGCAAATTATGAAATAGCTAAAATTAAGCTGAATCAGAATGCTTTAGATACTCAGATAAAAAGTAGAGAGTTAGATGTTAAAATAGAGACCTATAAAAATGAAATTTTAAATTTTCATACTCAAATAAATCTTTCTCGAAATAATCTGCAAAATTATAGAAAGCTTTTAGATGCAGAAGAAACAAGGTATGGAATTGGTGAAAGTTCACTCTTCTTAATTAATTCACGCGAAAATAAAGTTATAGATGCTCAAGAGAAATTTATTTCTATTCGAACAAAATTTCTAAAAAGTTTTAATAAACTAAAATGGTTGAAAGAAAATTTTTTAGTTGCAACTACAAATTAAGGCATAATGCCTATTTATTATTTTCGTATTTGTTTGATTTATAATTTATTTATATTGAAAAATATAAGATTAAATTCTTTCAATTACTTGAAAAGTAAAAATTCCACTTCAAAAATGAAGTGGAATTTTTTTATTTATTCTTTAATAATATAGATCCTTGTAATTTATTTGGCACACTAGAATTTAATTCATTCCATTGCGCGAAGAACCAATAACTATCGGACGGTAATGGCATTACATTCAAATATTTTCCATTCCAAATAAATTGATTACTTAAAGAACCTTCAAAAATATTTTTTCCTTGTCTGTCAAAAATTCTAAAAACAGGATTTTCTTTGGTTGCTAAGAATGAGAAATCAACTTTATCATTCAAGCCATCACCATTTGGAGAAATAAAAGTATAAAAATCAGGAATAATAAACGTAGAACTTTTTATACATCCCTCTACAGTTTGTATTTCAATTTTATGAGAGCCTTTTGATACATTACTGAATATATTTGTGCTTACCCATTCTAATTCATCTATTCTGTAAAGAATAGGACTATTTCCGTTTATAACATTTACTAAAACATCATTCTTCGTAATATTTAAACTAATTCTTACAGGTTCACAAGGATCTGGAGCAGGAATTGTTTCAAAGGTATTGGTAGAACAAGAAACTGCTGGTCCAACAGTATTCGTAGCAGTTACTTTTACATAGTATGTTGTTGCGTGAGAAAGAGTAGTGGTAAGTGTAAAATTATCTACATCACCAACATTGTAATTATTTAAAATATCATTCCCATCAATAGTTGTTCCTATTGTAATTAGATACGCTGTTGCATCAGTAACTTTATTCCATCTAATTGTAGGAGTTAATGATACATTCTTTTCTCCGTTTGCAGGAGAATTTACAGTTGTACAAGTAGGTGCTGTTGGAATCTTTTCTGTCTTAAATCTATAAATTTGACAGTTTTCCTTTAAAATACCAATAAGTGTATTTTCTGGTTGTATTGAAACACTGTACCAAGTATTTGGTTTTAAGTCTGTAGTTATTCCAGTATAATTTATTGTACTAATAGAAGAATCTATTACCGTAGCTGTAACTACACTCGCTCCAAGTTCATCTGTAATTTTAAGTCTGTATTGACTAGCATTAGCAATTTTATTCCAAGAGATTATTGGTCTTAAGGTTACATTTTCCTCAGTGTCGTATGGCGAAATAATAGTCGGACAGTCGGGGAAAAATAGCTCACGATCAAATGTTAATTCGTAAGCACCTAGATCGACAGAATTTCCGTAATGTCTATTTCTTTTGTCTAAATCATGGAATAGAGAAGTAGCCCCACCAGCAACCTGTTGAAACAATTCTTCTTTACCAGCATTAAGTGCAGGACTAGGAATTTGTAAAGTATAATCACTATTATTATCAACAAAAAGAGGATCAATACCAATTAAATTATTAGAAGCAGAATATTCTTCTATAATATTGTTTGTAATATCATTTGTGAAAGAAGAAGAACCAATCGTTTCTGCTGCAATATCTTTTTTAAAGTCAGTAGATTTAGATGTGTTTAGATAGAAAATACTATTTACAACAGTTGTTTTAGAACCATCTTTAAAAAGAATAGCTGAGTTTGTATTTTTTACAAATGTAGCATTCGTTATAGCTAAGATATTTGCATTGTAAATAGCTCCACCATTAATTGATGCTTTATTGTTACTAAATAAAGAACTTAGAATTTTCAATTCATGATTACTTCCATTGTAAATACCACCTCCAATTTTTGCCGTATTATTCATGAAATGAATTCTATTTAAATAAGTTTTAGAAGTAGGTGTTGCGTAAATACCAGCACCATTTTCTTCTGCAGTATTATTAATAAAATAAATGGCAGTTAGATTAATATCGCTATTATCATTGTAAATTCCACCACCATTTCTAGTACTATAATTATTTTCAAAATTTAATTTTGTATCAAATCCAATACTATTTCCTGCAACTTGCTCCATCTCTAAATTAGTATCTTTCATATATAATGCAGCACCATTTAAATAGGACTTATTACCTGAAAAAGAAAAATTATCAATAACAGCTTTTTTAGAATTATTAACATACAATGCACTTGCATTAGTACCATTTGTAGAAGTGTAGTAGCTGTCTTTGAAATCAACAAAATCAAAATAAAAATCATCTACATTATTCACGTAAACAGCACTTGTGTTAGAGATATTAGTGTTTTTTACAATAATGTCTTTAAAATTTAATTTAGGAGTATTGATTACAGATATAGCACTACCTTCCTCTGATCTTGTTGTTAGATTAGCATTTTGAATGGTAAATGTGTTTAATTCAACTGTTCGATTATTCTCAAAACTGAATATTTTTGTTATGTTTTGACCATCGATAGATGTTAGTGTAGCATCACTAGAAACAATTTCAATAGGATTTCCTGTTTCGGGATCAATCTCATAAGAATATCCACCTGTAATTTTCACAGTTTGATAATTATTGAAATTAATCTTTTTATTAGTTTTTAAAATACCTTTGTAAAGTTTAACTTCTATAAAAAATCTATTGGTACTTGAATTTACTAAGTCAGCTAGGTTATCAAAAGACATAGCATTATCCCAGTTAGCTCAAGAACCATTTCCTGTTCTAGCTTCTCGAACATAGTATTGTCCAAATGAAAAATTAATTCCAAATAATAATAGTATTAAGTAAAAATATGTAGAGATAGCCCGCATTAAGTCTAGTTTAAATGTAATCACTAAAAATAAACAAATTATCGGATAAATTGCTTATTTAGAGCTTAGAAAGTATACATTTTTAAAAATAAGACTCTAATAAGTGTATTAAATTATTTTATTTTAATATTATTGATGGAATGAATCGTATATCGTCAATTTAAAATAGTCAATCTATTTACTATATCTCTTTTTTCTAATCCAAAATCCAATTCCAGCGAACAATCCAATAATAGCAGTTGGAACAAGTAAATTAATCATTTGCCAAGTCGATTTTTCTTGTAAAACAGTCGTTTCGCTCAACAAAGGAATCTCTAATTTACGATTGCGTAAAGCCAAGAAATCAGAATCACCTAATAAATAATCCATCGCATTCATTACAAATGTTTGGTTGGCGTATGTTTTCGGTTTTCCATCTGGGTTATCTGGGCGAACCGAAAATTTATTTTCTCCTAATTGCATTGGAATTCCTCTCCACAAAGCATTTTTCAAAACATCTCCATCCGAAATAACGATCATTTTTCCGTCAGTAGTTTTCGGTTTGAAATTCGGAAATTCTTTACGTTCGTAACGCGAAGCATAAGCCGAATTGAAATTCCCTTCTAACAAAACTGCCATCGGAATTTTACCCATTTTATATTCTTCAGGATTTTCGATTTCGACTTCGTTTAATTGAATATAATTTAAAGCAGGTTTCAAACTTGATTGTTCAGAAGAACTTAATAAAACAGTTTGCTTAATAGTTGGATTTTTTAGTAATTCGATTGGATTCGAAAATTGAAATAAAACTGGATCGATTGAACTTGTAATTGGGTTTTCTTCTCCTTTAATTCCTAACTCAAAATAAGGCCAATTGTAATAATTGTAACTTGTATTTCCTGCCGTTTCACCATCAGCCAAAACAATTTGCGCCCCATTCATATCCTTGATAACAGCCGGATGAATACGAACACCATAATTGAACAAGAAATCATTTAATTTCAAATCTCGAGGAAAAGCAACAATTTTTCCACTTCGGAAAATAGAGTCCATTTCAGCATCGACAGTTTCCACAGCCATCATCATTTTTCCACCATTCATGATATATTGATCCAAAACCAATTTATCCATATCAGAAAAAGGTAATGTAGGTTTTGCGATAATTAACGCATCAAAACGTTTCAAACTATCCAAATCAGAAGGTTGTAAAGTAAACGATTTGTTTGCAATTGGATTAAGGTAGATCTCAACATCATATTTTTCTGACAAAGCAGAACCTAATCCTTGAATATTAGCTTCTGGTAATTCGTCATGATGAACGATAAAACCAACTCGTTTGCGCTCAAAATTGGTTGCTTTCTGAATTTTTTCTGCAAATAAATATTCTAATTTTTCAGTTGAAGCCAACGCTAATTTATCAAATGGAGTAGAAGGATCATTGACCAAAACCTCCATATAAGTCGATTTGTCGCCGTAAGTTAATTTTGCGTACGGATAAACATTCAAAATTCCTTTGTCGGTTTTAATCGGAACTGGAGCCAATTTATTTTGCTCTAATTCGGCTTGTCCTAAATCGACAGGATCAATAAAAGAATAAGAAATATTGCTGTTTTTTTCGCGAAGTTCGTCTAATAAAAACTGAATTTCGTTCTTCAAAATTCTGTAATCACCCGTTAAATCTCCACCCAAAAGAATTTCAATTTTAAGCGGTTGTTTTACATTTTCTACCAACTTTTCGGTTGTAGAAGTTAACGTAAAACGTTTGTCTTTCGTCATGTCAATTCGTGTGTAAACAAATTGAGCGATGATAAAAAGCGCGATAAATGCGATGAAAGTAATTAGATGTTTTTTGTTTAATTTTTTCATGGCACTATTTTTTATTTTCAAGATTAACGATTGAAATTTGATTTAAAATTCCAATCAAAATCAAAAAGTAAAGTAAATCTCGTGTGTCAATAATTCCTTTCAAAAACTGGTTGTAATGTGTAAAACTTCCAATTTTTTGAACATAGAAATCCATCGAACCAAGTAAATTATATGACGCTAAACTTTCGAATCCATAAAAAATAATGAAGCAAAAGAAAACCGACAAAACATAAGCCATTACTTGATTTTTGGTGATAGATGAGGTAAATAAACCAATTGCGGCGAATAAACTTCCTAGAAAGAAAAGTCCTAAATAGCCAGAAAAAATTGTTCCGTAATCTAGTTCTTGTTCAGGCATCAAAAATTCTTGTAATGTAATGGTGAACAAGAAAGTTGAAAGCAGACAAAAAACGATAACTGAAACGACAGCTAAATATTTGCCCCAAATAATTTGGTTATCTTTTATAGGTAGTGTGAATAACCACAATAATGTGCCATTTGCTTGCTCTTCCGCGATTAATTTCATGGTTAAAGCAGGAATCATGAATAGAAAAATCCAAGGTCCTACAAAGAAAAAACTACTTAAAGAAGCATTTCCTGTGTTGAAAACATTGAATTCGTTATCAAAAAACCAAAGGAACAAAACCGAAACGATAACAAATGTTGCGGTTGCTAAATAAGCGTTGAAGCCTAAATAAAAATTGGAAAACTCTTTTTTGAAGATTGTCCACATGTTATTTTTTATTATTACGATTAATTAAACGCACAATAAGCATAAGTAGTATACCACAACCAAAGAAACTGACAATCGACCAATACCAATTTTGACCAAAATCTGTTTTTTGAATCACAGCAAACACGATAACAAATAATAAAATAGTCGCCAATTCGTTCATCATTCGCAGTTGAACAGAAGTGTATTTGAAAACTTTATTTTGGATTTGTTTCAACGTTCGCCAACACCAAAAATGATAAATTAATAAAACACTTATCATCCCCAATTTACTTTTCATCCAAGGCATATACAGCAAACCTTGATTTTTGTAAAGCATATTCAATCCCATTGTGATCAAAATAACCAAAGCAGGAGCGGTAATTACATTCCATAATTTTTTCTCCATGTAGGTATATTGATCCTGCAAAATTGATTTTTTTGGTTCTTCCATTTGTTGTGTTTCTGTATGATAAATCATCAAACGAACAATGTAAAATAAACCAGCAAAGTAACTTACCACAAAGATAACGTGTATTGCTTTGTATATTAAATAATTATAAGTCATATAGTTATTGTAAACTCTCTAATACTAAATTTTCTCAGCGTTAATTTTCAAATTCAATTGTAATTGTATCGTTTTTCTTTAATCCCATTAACTGATTCGCACCTCCTGATATTGTAGGATTACTTTTGTATAAAGTAACTTCTAAAAATCCTGCCGAATTAAACAAACACAATGTTCGCCCAAAAGCTTGCACCTCTTTGTTAAAATCTTGTACAACTTCATTGTAATGCTCATAAATAACAGTAATATCGGTCATCGAGAAATCTTTCTGACGAAGCAAAATTTTATATTTTCTGTCTTGTGCAATTTCATCGAAAAAATCTTTCGAAATATTACTCACAACATTCCCAAAATGATCAATATAAATCACATTTCCTATGACATATTTATCATCGCGATAAATTGGTTTCAACTCATTCAGTTGCTTCATTTCGGTACGTTTGTTCCCTAAAAGAGCAGGAACTCCGCCGCGCGCCAAGTGACATGCAACTGGCACAAAACAATTTTTCATTGGAAATAAACTGTCTATTCCTTCTGGATAAGCAGTGATTTCGTAAATTTCTTCTGGTTGATTTTTTTGGCAAATCAAGGATAAAATTCCATTATCTGCACAAATAAAATAATGATGATTGATTAATGCACAAATCGGCTTCTGATAAGGTGTACTTAAGGCATTAATTCCAATAATATGTATAGTTCCTTCGGGAAATTCTTCGTAAGAATTACGAATGATATAGGCAGCTTCAGATAAATCATAAGGATTAACATGATGCGAAATATCTACAATTGTAACATCGGCCAATTCTTTTAGAATTGCGCCTTTAACGCTAGAAACAAAGTAATCTTTGACTCCAAAATCCGATGTTAATGTAATAATTGCCACTATTCTCTAATAATTAGCAAATATATTGTTTATTATTCTTTATTTTTGTGTAAGTGAACCAAAAAAACAATCTCATTTGACAGAAATTAATATTGAATTAGCCGAAATTAATGCTCAAGATTTTTATGGTGCTAATAATGAACATCTAAAAAGAATCAAAGAATATTATCCAAAATTAAAGATTGTTGCTCGCGGAAGAGAGTTGACAGTGTTTGGAAATGAAGATGTTCTGAAAGTATTTGACCAAAAAATGCAACGAGTAATTCAGCATATTCACAAATACAATCGACTATCTGATCGCGAACTCGAAATCATTATGACCGAAGATAATAATGAAATGCTTCAAATGAAAAAAGAAGACGAAATTATTGTACACGGTGTAAATGGTAAAATCATCAAACCTCAAACGCCTAATCAACAAAAGCTGGTACAAACTGTTTACAACAAAGATATGGTGTTTGCAATTGGACCTGCTGGTACGGGAAAAACCTATACGGCTGTTGCGTTGGCGATACAAGCATTGAAGAACAAAGAAGTTCGCCGAATTATTATGACACGTCCTGCCGTAGAAGCTGGCGAGAATTTAGGTTTTTTACCAGGTGATATGAAAGATAAATTAGATCCATATTTACAACCTTTGTACGATGCGTTGAAAGATATGATTCCGTTCGAGAAACTTTCGTCTTATACCGAAAAAGGAGTGATAGAAGTTGCGCCTTTAGCATTTATGCGTGGTCGGACGTTGGACGGAGCTTTTGTAATTCTTGATGAAGCACAAAATACAACCTATGCTCAGATGAAAATGTTTTTGACGCGTATGGGAAAAAATTCTAAATTTATCATTACCGGAGATCCTGGTCAGGTCGATTTACCACCAAAACAAAAATCTGGTTTACGTGAAGCGATTAATATATTGAAAGATGTAAAAGATATCGGATTTATTTATTTGGATGATAAAGATGTTGTTCGACACAAGATTGTTCGCGAAGTCTTGAAAGCTTACAAAGTGAGTGAAGACAAAGAGCGAGAAAAAATAGATATTAAAAAATAAATCAAAAAGCCAATTGTTTCTAAGAGCAATTGGCTTTTCGATTTAATATTTATGGCAGAATATTAAATTATTCTTTTAGTGGATTAGTTTTTAAAGTAAAACCTAAAATGTTAAATGCTAATCCTATTGGCAAAATCATTCCTGCAATTAAGCTCATTCTATTAGAATCAGAAAATTCTAAGATTAATAAAATTGAAGTTAATATTAAAACTAATCCCGTTATATATAATATGTTTTTCATTTTATTATAAATTGTAATTCAATCAAATATAATGATTTATTTCTAATTTATGTAAAAAATATTCAGTCTTAAAATAAGGTTCAGAAAGATAATTTTAATAATATGAATCAAGTAAATATCCTTCCGACGAAAAGAGGAAATCTGAAATAAACTTATAACTAACAACTCAACACTTAAAACTTTTTCACATCAACCAACCTTTTTGTAATTTGTTGCATCTAACTTACAAATCAAACAATATGAAAAAGTTATTTTCTTTTTTCTTTGTTTTTGTTGGAATGTTTTTTTCTACAAAAATAAATGCGCAAGATATCCGAATTGGATTTCCGCGTATCGAAATCGGTGAACGTCCAGACGAAAATTCTGTGAGTTTGCAATCGATGGATGTGCAAGTTGAGATTTTTGGAAATCTAGCCAAAACGACAACAACTTTAGTTTTTACAAATTCGTCAAGTCGAAATCTCGAAGGGAATTTAGTTTTTCCTTTGCCCGAAAACACGACTGTTAGTGGATATGCAATTGATATTAATGGAAAATTGCGAAATGCAGTTCCTGTTACAAAAGTGCGTGCGGTTGAGGTTTTCGAAAGTATTCAGAAGCAAAATATCGACCCTGGAATCATTGAAAAAGTAGAAGGAAATAATTTTCGAACTCGTATTTCTCCGATTCCAGCAAAAGGTTCACGTACGATTCAGTTGTCGTATTACCAAGAATTGAAATTGGATAAATCGTCGTATCAATATCATTTGCCATTAGATTCTTCGAAGAAGATTGCGAAGTTTAATTTGACAACAAAAGTGTTCAATGCTGCTGGAAAACCACAATTGGTAGAAACGCCAGATGGTTCGTTCAATTTTTCTGAAAATAGTAATATATATGAAGCAAATTTGTCGAAAACAGATTTTACACCTAAAAAATCATTAATTATTAATCTTCCAAAATCTCCGAATAATGTAGAATCTTTTGTTCAGAAAAATGTAGATGGTTCGTTTTATTTTTATGCGAATTTATTGGTTGATGCAAAATCTCAACCTAAAGTTTGGTCGAAAAATATCGGAATAATTTGGGATAATTCGTTAAGTGGTTTGAAACGAAATCATCAAAAAGAATTAGAATTTTTAGATAAAATTATTTCTCAACAAAAAAATCTAAATATTGAAGTTTCGTTGTTGAATATTTCTTTGGAAAAATCGAGATTGTTTCAAATTAAAAATGGTGATTGGTCAGAATTGAAAAAATATTTGGAAAATGTGACATATGATGGAGGAACAAATTATGCAAAAATTCTTCCAACAAATCTGAAAGCAGACGAATATTTATTGTTTTCGGATGGAATTTCATCTTTTGGCTCGAATATTTTTAACATAGATAAACCTTTTTATACGATTGCGTCTTCGCCGACTTCTAATTATGGTGTTTTGAAAATGATTGCGCAAAAAGCTGGTGGAAAATTCATCAATCTTAATGAAAATTCTGTAGAAAATGCGTTCAAACAAATCAATGAAAGTTCGGTTCAATTCTTAGGAATTATCAACAATACAGCAGGAGAAGTTTATCCTATTTCGACAAATGATGTGAGTAATGGAATTTCGATTGCGGGAATTTCTCAGTATCCAAATGCAAAATTAACGATGATGTTTGGACGAAATGGAAAAGTGGAATTCAACAAAGAATTGGATTTGAGTAAAGCAACTCAAAATCTTGAAATCAGTAAAATTTGGGCGCAAAGTAAAGTGAATTATTTGGAATTGAATCCAGAGCAAAATAAAACAGAAATTGAAGAAATTGGGAAACAATTTTCGATTGTAACATCGAACACAAGTTTGATTGTTTTGGAAAATGTTTCGGATTATGTAAAGTATAAAATCAATCCACCAGCAGAATTGCAAAATGAATTTAATAAATTATCGAAACAAGGTTTTGAACAAAAAGAAACTCGAAAAGCTGATTTGTTGAAAAATGCAATTGTGAAAGCAAAGGAATTGAAAGAGTGGTGGAAGAAAGATTTTAAATATGTAAAACCAAAATATCCAAAGCCTGTTACGGATTCTATAACTTATTTAGAAGAGACTGCGCAAGTGAATATGGTAATGCCAGAACCAAGAGCTATGGCTGCAATGGAAGTTAGAACTGAAGGAAGTCCAACTACAACATCTAATATGAGAATTAGAGGAGCGTCAAGTTTGAATAATTCTGTTGATAAAAAAATGAAGGATGAATCATCAGCTTCGGTTCCAGAAATTAAAATAGTCAATGTAAAATCGGATAAACAATACATGAAGTTGATAGAAGCGTCTAAAAATCCATATCAAACTTATTTAGATTTGAGAAAAGATTATGCCGAAACACCTGCGTATTATTTTGATGTGGCAACATTTTTCTTTCAGAAAAAAGAAAAAGAAACTGGTCTTAAAATTTTAAGCTCGATTGCAGATTTAGGTTTGGAAGATGCTGAATTGTATAAAATGTTAGCGTACAAATTGAAAGAAATTGAGGAGTATCAAACAGAATTATTTATCACGAAAAAAGTATTAGATTGGCGACCTTTTGATGCGCAAAGTTATAGAGATTATGCGTTGTCGTTACAAGATAATGAGCAATATCAATCGGCTTTAGAGCATTTATATAAAGTATTAACGAATGATTATTCAGTAGAAATTGCCAATCGTGATCGAGATATTACGGAGATTATTGTTCCTGAAGTTAATAATTTGATTTCGCTTCATCGAAAAGAATTGAATTTATCGAAAATTAATAAAGATATCATTGTTGATATTCCGGTTGATATTCGTGTGGTGATGAATTGGAATAAAGATATGACCGATATTGATTTGTGGGTGACGGATCCAAATGGCGAGAAATGTTTTTACGGACATCGTACAACTGCGATTGGTGGACGAATGAGTGAGGATGTGACGCAAGGTTTCGGACCAGAACAATTTATGTTAAAAAAAGCGATCAAAGGAAAATATAAAATAGAAACGAATTTTTTCGGAGAAAGACAAATGAGTATTTCAGGGCCAACAACTATTTCGGCAGAGATTTACTTGATGTATAGCTCAGGAAAACAAGTGAAGAAAATGATTACTTTCCAGAATAACAAGCCAAATTCTGGCGGCGAAGGAATTTTGGTTGGTGAATTTGAATTTTAGTAAATGGAAAAGGAATCTTGAAAGAGATTCCTTTTTTTTGCATAACGCATAATTCATCATTCATCATTAATAATTAAACTCACATCCACTGATTTCGATCCAAACTTCTATACTGAATAGCTTCACTAATATGTTTTGAAAGAATAGTTTCAGAATTATCTAAATCTGCAATTGTTCGTCCAACCCTAATAATTCGATCATACGCACGAGCAGAAAGATTTAATTTTTCCATAACAACTTTGATTAAATGCTTCGAATGATCATCTAAATCACAAAAAGTATCCAACTCTTTTGGTCCCATTTGCGAGTTGTAATGGACTTTTGTATTTTCAAATCGTTTGGTCTGGATATTTCTTGCATTAATGACACGTTCACGAATCACAGCACTTTTTTCGCCACGACGTTCTTGCGACAAATCATCAAACGGAACAGGATTCACTTCGATATGTAAATCAATTCGGTCCAAAAGTGGTCCAGAAATTTTATTCATATAACGTTGCATTTCCGCTAAAGAGGAAGTGTTGTTTGGATCATCCATAAAATAACCGCTCGGACTTGGATTCATAGAAGCTACTAACATAAAACTCGCAGGATAATTCACAGTGAATTTTGCCCTCGAAATTGTGACTTCTCGATCTTCCAAAGGTTGACGCATAACTTCTAAAACAGTTCGCTTAAATTCGGGTAATTCATCCAAAAACAAAACACCATTATGCGCCAAAGAAATTTCTCCAGGTTGTGGATAAGAACCACCGCCGACTAAGGCGACATCCGATATAGAATGATGTGGACTAGAAAAAGGACGACTTACAATTAATGATTTGTTAGATAATTTTCCAGCAACGCTATGAATTTTTGTTGTTTCGAGCGCTTCTTGTACGGTCATTTTCGGAAGAATTGAAGCAATTCGTTTGGCTAACATTGTTTTTCCACTTCCTGGAGGACCGATCAAAATAATGTTATGTCCTCCTGCAGCAGCGATTTCCATCGCACGTTTTACATTTTCTTGACCTTTTACATCAGCAAAATCGAAAGGATAATTATTCATTTCACTAAAAAAATAATCATCTAAATTAACTTGATGAGGTTGTAAAATGATTTCTTCGTTAAAATAATCAACAACTTCTCTGATGTTATTAACCGCAAAAACATCGATTCCTTCTACAACAGCTGCTTCGTCTGCATTTTGTTTGGGTAAAATAATTCCTTCGAAACCTTCTTCTTTTGCTTGTATTGCAATCGGCAATGCACCTTTTATAGGTCGAAGTGAACCATCTAGCGATAATTCGCCCATCATTATAAATTTATGGAGTTGTTCAGAATTTACTTGCTCCGAAGCTGCTAAAATTCCAATTGCGATTGGTAAATCATAGGCAGAACCTTCTTTTTGTAAATCTGCTGGCGCCATATTAATCGTGATTTTTTTACCAGGTAATTTCAAATTAGAATTTTTTAGTGCAGCATTTATCCTAAAATTACTTTCTTTTATTGCGCTATCGGGCAAACCAACCAAATGATACCCGACACCTTGATCAATATTAACTTCCACAATAATTGTTTTTGCGGAAACTCCGAAAATAGCACTTGCAAAAATTTTCACTAACATAAAATATTTTTTTATAAATTTACTTCCTTTTTCTATTGAATAAAATAGCTGAGAGGATTTAAGTATTTAATAATTAATTAAATAATACACTTTGGTGTAAATTCTATATGAAAAAAGAAAAATATTCTTTTGAATTTGAACGATTCGAGAGTAAATCTGAGCTTGCAGCAGAACAAAAAAAAGTAGTAGAAGAGGCTTATGATATTTCGTTGAATGCATATGCGCCTTATTCTAATTTCAATGTTGGTGCATCTGTTCAATTAGAAAATGGAGAAATTTTTTCGAGTTCAAATCAAGAAAATGCTTCGTATCCAGTCGGAACTTGTGCCGAAAGAGGTTTATTGGCTTATGTAAATGCAAACTTCCCAAATATTAAGATTGAAAAATTGGCTGTTTCTACGCCAAATGTCAATTATCCATTGCCTCCATGCGGGATGTGTCGACAATATATTTTAGAGATTGAAAAGAAACAATCGCAACCAATCGAAATTATTTTATCTGGAAAAGAAGGTGATGTTTTGGTGATAAATTCTGCTAAAGATTTGCTTCCATTACATTTTACTGACGAATTTTTAGGGTAGCAATTTTGTACACTAAATAGATTAGTTTAAATTTGTTCCAACGGAATTGTGCAATTATGGAAAAATTAACGCAAGAAACGTACCTACAATGGTATCGTGATATGACTTTTTGGCGTCGCTTCGAAGATAAGTGTCGTTCATTATATTTAAAGCAAAAAATTAGAGGTTTCTTACATTTATACAATGGTCAAGAAGCTTTACCAGCCGGTTTTATTCATGCAATGAAACCTGGTGTAGATCATGTGATTACTGCTTATCGTTGTCACGTTTGGCCTATGGCTTTGGGTGTAGACCCAAAACGTATTTTGGCTGAATTATGTGGTAAAGAAACAGGAACTTCTCATGGTTTAGGAGGATCTATGCACGTTTTCAGTAAAGAGCATAATTTTTATGGTGGACACGGAATCGTTGGTGGGCAAATTCCATTAGGAGCAGGAATCGCTTTTGGTGATAAATTCTTTAATCGCGATGGTGTTACAATCTGTTTAATGGGAGATGGCGCAACTCGTCAAGGTACATTACATGAAACATTTAACATGGCGATGAACTGGAAATTACCAGTTGTTTTTGTTTGCGAAAACAATCAATACGCTATGGGAACTTCTGTTTCTCGTACTGCTAACCACGAAGATATTTGGAAATTAGGTTTAGGATACGAAATGCCTTGTATGCCTGTAGATGGTATGGATCCTGTAAAAGTTGCAGAAGCAGCTTACGAAGCTATTGAAAGAGCGCGTCGTGGAGATGGACCAACTTTCTTAGATGTACGTACATATCGTTATAGAGGTCACTCTATGTCTGATGCTGAGCCTTATCGTACAAAAGAAGAGGTGGAAGAGTACAAACAAGAAGATCCAATCTTGAATGTTGAGAATCATATCTTAGTAAACAATTGGGCAACTAAAGAACAATTAGATGCAATTATTGATGAAGTAAAAGTGATGGTAGAAGAATGTGCAGAATTTGCAGAAAACTCTAACTATCCAGAAGAACACGTAATGTATGATTATATCTATTCAGAAGAAAATTATCCATTCTTAGATAAAATCGAAAACAACTAAAAACCATGGCAGAAATTATTACAATGCCTCGCTTAAGCGATACAATGGAAGAAGGAACTGTTGTAAAATGGCACAAAAATGTAGGAGATAAAATTGCTGAGGGTGATATCTTAGCAGAAATCGAAACAGATAAAGCAATCCAAGAATTCGAATCAGAATTTGATGGAGTATTATTATATCAAGGTGTTGCAGAAGGAGTGTCAACAAATGTTGATGAAGTTTTAGCAATCATCGGAAATGAAGGAGAAGATATTTCAGGTTTAATCGGGGGTGGAGCAAAAGTTACGACTGAAGTTAAAGAAGAAAAATCAACTCCCAGCGAAACAAAAACAGAAGAAGCAAAACCTGTTGCAGAAATTCCTGCAAATGTGGAAGTAATTACAATGCCTCGTCTTTCTGATACAATGGAAGAAGGAACTGTAGTTGTTTGGCACAAAAATGTTGGAGATCAAGTTGCGGAAGGTGATATTTTAGCAGAAATTGAAACAGATAAAGCAGTGCAAGAATTCGAATCAGAATTTGATGGTGTTTTATTATATCAAGGAGCTAAAGTGAACGAGCCTGCACCAGTAGATTCTGTTTTAGCAATTATTGGTGAAGCTGGTACTGACGTTTCTGCAATTGTAGCAAACGGAGGTAAAGTTGCTGCACCAGCAGTTTCTACAGAAGTTGTTGATGACGAAAAACCAGTAGTTGTACAATTAGATGTAAATAATAAGGTTGAAGAAACTTCTTCTTCTGATCGTATTTTTGCATCGCCATTAGCAAAAACAATTGCAAAAGATAAAGGAATTAATTTAGCAGAGGTGAAAGGTTCTGGTGATAATGGACGTATCGTGAAAAAAGATATCGAAAATTATCAACCATCTGCTCAACCAAAAGCGGAAGCAAAATCTGAATCAGTTAAACCAGCTCAAACTTTTGTTTCTGGAGAAGATAAAGTGATTCCAAATTCTCAAATGAGAAAAGTTATCGCTAAACGTTTGGCTGAATCTAAATTTACAGCTCCTCATTATTACTTAAATGTAGAGTTGGATATGGATAATGCGATTGCTGCGCGCAAACAATTAAACTCAGTGCCTGATACGAAAATTTCATTCAACGATATGATTGTGAAAGCATGTGCAATGGCTTTACGCAAACATCCAGCTGTTAATTCTACTTGGACAGATACAGAAATTATTCAACATGGAGATATCAATATTGGTGTGGCAGTTGCTGTAGAAGATGGTTTATTGGTTCCTGTTGTTAAAAATACAGATCAAAAATCATTTGCTCAAATTTCTGCTGAGGTCAAAGATTATGCAGGTCGTGCAAGAGATCGCAAATTAAAAGCAGATGAAATGGAAAAATCAACATTCTCTGTTTCAAACTTAGGTATGTTTGGAATCGAATCATTCACATCGATTATCAATCAACCAAACTCTTGTATCCTATCAGTTGGTTCAATTATTCAAAAACCAGTTGTAAAAGACGGACAAGTTGTAGTTGGTAACACAATGAAATTATCTTTAGCTTGTGATCACAGAACAGTAGACGGAGCAACAGGTGCACAATTCTTACAAACATTAAGAATGTACATCGAAAATCCTGTTACAATGTTAGTGTAAGCTAAGATTTAATATATTTTTTTAAAGACCATTCATCGAATGGTCTTTTTTTTGTTATAGATTTTATGAATTTGTATCTTTAATCTCTAAAGTAATTAATTTAATGAAGCAACTAAAATTTTACTTTAATATTTTAAAACAGACAATTGTCGAATTTGGTGAAGACCGAATTATGAAATTGAGCGCTTCGTTAACTTATTACGCATTGTTTTCACTTTCACCATTAATTCTGATTGTAATTTCCAGTGCAAGTTTATTCTTTAAGAAAGATGCTATCGAAAACCGAATGTTTTATGAGCTTAAAAATATTGTTGGTCCAGATGTCGCTTTAGCTGTACAAAATTTTGTTACAAATTCTACCATTTCAGGAGATAGTTCGCTTGCTTTATATATAGGTATCGGAATTTTGATTTTTGGTTCTACAACAATGTTCACCGATATGCAAGATAGTCTCAATCTTATTTGGCGTGTCGAAGCAGTTCCTCGTAGAGCTTGGTTGAAATTTGTAATAAATAGAGGGCTTTCATTTTTGATTATCCTTTCATTAGGAATAGTTTTAATAGCAACAGTAATATTAAATAGTATATTAATGAGTTTTGGAGAAGAAATTTTCAGTCTTTTCGAACTCGATACCATTATGACGAAGACCACAGTTATTCTTCTTAATAATACATTGAGTATTTCAATCTCGATTTTGATATTTTATATTCTCTTCAAGATTCTTCCCGATGCACGTATCAAAGCAAAACAAGCTTTTGTAGGAGCGTTTTTTACGGCGATTCTATTCTTTATTGCAAAATATTTAATTGGTATTTATATCGCAAACTCCAAATATTCTACCATTTTTGGATCGGCAGGTTCGTTGGTTATTCTTTTGTTGTGGATTTATTATGTTGCAACAATTCTATATTTCGGCGCAAAATTCACAAAAGTATTTGCCGAAGCCAAAGGTTACCCTATTATTCCAAAACGAAATGCGAAGCTCAGAAAAGTATCGTTTATTGATTATCAACTCGATAAAAAAGATTATGAAAGTATAGATTAGTTACTAATTTATTTCGCTTCTCGAAACCTCTCCCGAGCCCATAACCCAAAAGTAGCCGCTGCCTATTTGTTTGATTCAGCAAATATTCACCGCCTAATCATTTCATACAGTGAAAATACAAAACTCGAGTGTAATGATTCACCATTTTTTTTCAACTCGAACTGTCAACAAAATTAAAACTCTTGAAAAACAATTGTACTTTTCGTCAGTTCGAGTGAAAATCTCTGATTTTAGTATCGGGAACTTAGACGAATTGCTGTCAACTTTCAACCGTCCAAAAAAAGTATTGTATACACTCTACTGCCACTATGTTGCCTTCATCCTGCCTTAAAGTAGGGAGTAAGCTGCAATTACGAATTGAGGATATGGCTGATTTTTTACAAAACTTAAATCAAAATTATGATTAAAAATATTAGTTTTACTCGTTGTGCATTTTGATTTATAAATAATAAAGTTGTTCATTTGATTGAAAATCAGTAAATTGTTTTAAGTACAAAACATTTACAATGAACAACTTACTTACAAATTATGAAAGAATATTATAAGTTCTACGAAAATATCCACAGATACACTTTTAATTTATCAACGTAGAAGACCTAAACTTTTTGATTTATAACTCATAAATCTTGTCTTAACAGCTAAATTTATGGGTATTGATAGTGAAAATCATTTATTTCGAAATCTTCCTAAAGCGCTAAGTTGTAAAATTGAGCGTAGTATTTACAATCGTAGAAAACGAAGATTATCAGAGCAAATTAATAATATTCGACTCAAATTAGCGAAAGAATTTAATGAATTTAAAAATTGTTTTATCGTTGATATTATGCCGTTGGAAGTTTGTGAAATAACAAGAATTAATCACTCTAAATTTTGCAAAGAGCATCAGTTTTGTGCACCAAATAGAGGTTTTAGTGCTTCTCAGCAATTGTCTTTTTATGGCTATAAACTTCATGCTGTTTGTTTTTTAAGAGGTGTTTTCTAGAGTATTGATATTAGTCCCGCATCTGTTCATGATATTTATTTTTTGAAAGATATAAAATCTCAACTATCAGATTGAGTGCTACTTGGTGATAGAGATTATTTGTTACAAACAATTCAAATTGATTTATTTAATGAAGTTCATATACAATTAGAAACACCGAAAAGGTCCCTTCAAAAAATATCAAAAATGAATTGAAACTTTTTTTTCTCAACTATGTGATTAATTTATGATTATACGCAATTATGCAAAGACTTTTGAGGGGTTTAAAACCAGAATTCTAGCTAAAATTACTGCACAAACATTGAATCAGTACATTATTAAAATACACTTAAATCGAAATATTAATAATCTAAAAACTCAAATTATTTAAAGTGAAAAACGGTTAAAAAAACCTATGTTTATATTTTGCTTAGAGAAATAGTGTGTTAAAAAGTGTTAAAATCCTGTATCGGTGTATATCGAAAATGACACTTTTCTGTATCGGTTGTGTATCCGCGCTGTATCCATTCTGTATCCATTGTATATCCGTTCCGTATGGTTTGTTCGGTGTTCGTGTATCGAAATGTAAACATTATGTTTCTAGATATGAGTATTGAGAGGGTTGGATATCTCCCTGAATTTTCCAGTATAAATAAAGCTACATATTTTAAAAATTGTAAATTATTATTAAACTCAAAGATCGTATTATAACTAAAGCTTTATACCTGTTATACATTTGATTAATAAATAATAAAGTTGTCCATTTAATTGAAAATAAGTAAATTAATTTGAATACAAAATATTTACAATGAACAACTTACTTTCGAATTGCGAAAGAATATTAGAAGTTCTACTAAAAATATCCACAGATACACTTTTAATTTATCAACGTAGAAGACCTAAACTTTTTGATTTATAAATCATGTTTTAACAGCTCAATTTATGGGTATTGATAGTGAAAATCATTTATTTCGAAATCTTCCTATAGTGCTAAGTGTAAAATTGAGCGAAGTATTTACAATCGTAGTACTTAAGGGAGATTATCAGCGAAAATTAATAGTATTCAACTCAAATTAGCGAAAGAATTTAATGAATTTGAAAATTGTTTTATCGTTGATAGTATACCATTTGAAGTGTGTAAAATAGCAAGAATTAATCGCTTAAAAATTTGAAAGGAATATCAGTATAGTGCACTAAATAGAGGTTTTTGTGCTTCTCAGCAAATGTCTTTTTAAGGCTATAAAATTTATGCTGTTTGTTCTTTAATAGGTGTTTTCCAGAGTATTGATATTAGTCCTGCATCTGTTCATGATTTTCATTTTTTGAAATATATAAAATCTCAACTATCATATTGAATACTACTTGGTGACAGAGATTATTTGTTACAAACAATTCAAATTGACTTATTTAATGAAGCTAATATTTGATTAGAAACAGCGAAAAGATCCAATCAAAAAGATTATAAACCTCAGTTTTATCTCTTCAAAAAGTACCGAAAAAGAATTGAAACTTTATTTTCTCAACTATGCGATTAATTTATGATTAGACGTAATTATATAAAGACTTTTGAGGGGTTTAAAACCAGAATTCTAGCTAAAATTACTACAATCTTCTCCTATTAACTCGAAAATTGTTACTCAAAAACCTCCTACTTTATGTCTAAAATTATCGATCTTTCGTTTTTAATCAAAAAAAAT